>NZ_VPDC01000005.1:0-185449 GCF_013417875.1 Acinetobacter sp. YH12219 | reverse complement strand
AGTAACTTGGACCAGTGTTGATCATTTAGCATTGTTCGAGGCATAGCGAGTGTAAAATTGGGTTTGGCGATTTAATTTTACTATCTCGCTATTTTTTTAATCAACAAATGTCAACAGACCCTAATAAGTTTTAATAAAAACAGCTGTTCACATTCAAGCCGTGAAATATAATAGTTTCCAAGAATTTGCTGCCTATCTATTTCTAACAAATGAATAGCAGCATCACATACTCCTGATGTATTAAAATTTTCTTCAATTTTTTTAAAAAATTTGCATAAACTTTTTAAAGCATCTTCAATTTTTAATTCAAAATCAATCCAAGTTTTCACTTCTCTTACATGATCCGAAAAATACTGATACCACACATTACCCTTTAGTTTCTCTTTTAACCTTTTAATTTCATTGACCGATATTTTTATTTCATCAGTTTTATACATTGCCTTTGTATATCCAAAGAAATAATCTTCTTTTTCATACAATGATCCAAAAAGATCATCAAAGCCCATATCATCTTTGGCTTCGTCCCAATTTTCTATGACATCCATTGCCACCATAAAATGGTCATACTTCGTCGGCAAATAATGTGATAAATCAAAACCGTTTCCGACAATTAAAATATTCATTGTTCTTATTTATCCCAATAAAAAAGCGCATCAATCGATACGCTTTTTATGAGGCACACATGCCTAAATTTCAACCATAAATTAAAGATTTATTAAGGACACTTCGCCGATTGGAAAGTCTTGGTATTTTTACCACGTTGGCACTGATATTCCTTCTGCGTATTTACACGCTGCCAGTCACCATCCACCAATCTAAAACTATAAATGGTACGAACCGATTTCACCGAATCATCCATCAAACCCGTTTCCGTCACTTTCACCTGCCCCGCATTTGGCGACTCGACACGGTTAAAATACTGACGAATTTCCACAGTCGACAGCTCTTTACGTAAATCAGGACGTTCTTTTAATACCTGATCGAGTGGCGTAGCAGAAGAACCGACTTTAGACACAATTTTCTGCGTTGTCGCACAACCCGCCAACATCCCCACACACAATGTAGACACAGCAATTAAACGATACATAGAAGCAACTCAAATTTATTATTCAGACCTATCATGCCGAACATTTGTCCAAAACACTATTTAAGCAATGTAAAAGAAGTACTCCATTCCAAAAATCAATGTGTGGTCTCTCATCCATGCGTGGCTAAAAAGTCGTGCTATAGCCATAAAAAACGCATCCGAAGATGCGTTCTAGTACGTCTTTAAATATTAAAGATCGAACAATTTACCTGGGTTCATAATTGCATTTGGATCGAATACTTTTTTCAATGCTTTCATATATTCGATTTCTTCTGCTGAACGTGTGTAATCGAGGTAAGGTTTTTTGGTCATACCCACGCCATGTTCTGCAGAAATTGAACCGTCATATTTTTTCACAGTTTCAAATACGTATTTGTTCACCACTTGGCATTTTGCAAAGAATTCATCTTTACTTAAATCCGCAGGTTTCAAAATATTTAAGTGCAAGTTACCGTCACCAATATGACCGAACCAGCAAATTTCAAAGTCTGGGTAGTTCGCTTCCACAATTGCATCAATTTCTTTAATAAATGCAGGCACATGTGTAATCAGAACTGAGATGTCATTTTTGTATGGTGTGAACGGTGCGATTGACTCTGAAATGTCTTCGCGTAAACGCCATAAGCTATGTACTTGGTCTAAGCTTTGGCTCATCACGCCATCCAGTACCCAACCTTGTTCCATGCAATGTTCAAAGATTTCCATTGCCGCATCCATGATCGGTTCAAATGGTGCTTCAAACTCAAGTAATACATAGAACGGACATGGTGTTTCAAACGGACGTTGTACATGACCATTGTCCAATACTTTTTGCATCGCAAGTTCACCAAAGAACTCAAATGCAGTCAGGTCGATTTTCTTTTGGAAGGCATGTAGAACAGGCATAATCGCATCAAAATCAGGCACACCGAGAACCAATACTTGTAAGTCATGGGGTTGGCGTTCAAGTTTGATTTCAGCTTCCGTCACGAGGCCTAAAGTACCTTCACCACCAATAAATAAGTGCTGAAGTGCATAACCCGTCGCGTTTTTGATCATGCCTTTATTCAAGCGCAGGATGTCACCTTTACCAGTAACCACAGTCATGCCCAACACCCAGTTACGAGTCATGCCGTATTTAATCACTTTAATACCGCCGGCATTGGTACCGATGTTACCGCCAATTTGTGATGAACCTGAAGATGCAAAATCAACTGGGTAGTACATGCCTTGTTCTTCAGCATAGTTCTGAAGTTGTTCAGTCACTACACCTGCTTGTACGCGAACCATACGGTCAGCTGGGAAGAATTCCAAGATTTGGTTCATCTTGTCCATGCTCACCACGATTTCACCGTTAGCAGCCACAGCACCTGCTGATAAACCTGTACGACCGCCACTTGGGGTAATCGCGACATTAAATTGGTTTGCCAGCTTAACAATTTGTTGAACTTGCTCTGTGCTTGAAGGGAAAACGACGACCGAAGGATTTGGATCGAAGTGCTTAGTATGGTCACGACCCCAATTTTGGAGACTATCCGCATCTGTTTTAATACGGCTTTCGCCAACAATAGCGGTCAATTGGGTCAATAACTCTGGGGTTAAAGCGACTGGAGCATTCATCGTTTTCAGACCTTGCAAGAAGTAAACAAGTTTTTTTAAAGGTCCAGACTTCATTCAGTCAAAACTGCGGTAACGCATATTTCAAGGGAAAAAGCCTGAAACAGAGCGCATCAAAATGTCAGGGACTTGGTCATGATGATTTTGAGCGGCACCATTATAAGCTATAACTGGGCTTTTTTTGACAAAACCCAAAGAAAAACGTGATTTCAAAATGTCACGAGGAATATGACCAAGTTAATTAGACCAAATCTAAAAAAATTGACTCATCATTCGCCAAAATAGCCATGACGTCGGTCATAAAGGAAATGTATATCAGGCGACTTCCTATGCTATTATATGCGCACTAAATTTGGCCTTTGTAGCGGAGCCGTAATGAGCCAACATCTTTCTTTACCTAAAGATAAAATTCGTTTCTTGTTGTTAGAAGGCGTTCACCAAAACGCAATCGACACTCTAAATGCTGCTGGATACACCAACATTGACTACCGTAAAACTGCGCTTGAGGGTGAAGCGTTGAAAGAAGCGGTTAAAGATGCTCACTTCATTGGTATTCGTTCACGTACTCAATTAACTGAAGAAGTTTTTGAAGCGGCGAACAAACTGATTGCTGTGGGTTGTTTCTGTATCGGTACAAACCAAGTGAACTTAAATGCTGCAATGATTCGCGGTATTCCAGTATTTAACGCACCATACTCAAATACGCGTTCAGTTGCTGAACTAGTACTTGCTGAAGCGATTCTATTACTTCGTGGTGTTCCTGCAAAATCTGCTTCAACTCACCGTGGTGGTTGGAACAAGTCTGCAGTCGGTTCATTTGAAACTCGTGGTAAAACTTTAGGTATTGTTGGTTACGGTTCGATTGGCTCGCAACTTTCTGTACTTGCTGAAAGTTTAGGTATGCACGTAATTTATTACGATGCCGTAACTAAACTTCCAATGGGTAATGCACGTCAAGTCGGTTCTATGGGTGAACTTCTTGCCAATGCAGACGTGGTTTCTTTACACGTTCCTGACGTTCCATCTACACGTAACTTCTTCGGCAAAGACCAATTTGCTCAAATGAAAGAAGGCGCAATCTTCCTCAATGCTGCACGTGGTACATGTGTCATCATTGAAGATCTTGCTGATGCAATCAAATCTGGTCATATTGCTGGTGCTGCTGTAGACGTATTCCCTAAAGAACCGAAAGCAAACGGTGAAGAATTCGTTTCTCCACTTCGTGGCTTAGACAACGTGATTTTGACTCCTCACGTGGGTGGTTCAACAATGGAAGCGCAAGCGAACATCGGTCTAGAAGTGGCTGAAAAATTCGTTGCTTACTCTGATAAAGGTATGACTTTATCTGCAGTGAACTTCCCAGAAATCGCGTTACCGTTGACTGAAGGCAAACACCGTTTACTTCATATCCACAAAAACGTGCCAGGCGTTCTTTCAAAAATCAACAACTTGTTTGCTGAACACGGTATCAACATCTCTGGTCAGTCATTAATGACAAAAGGCGATGTGGGCTATCTTGTGATGGACGTTGATGCAACTGCTTCTAAAGAAGCATTGGATACACTTCACGAAGTTGAAGGTACCATCCGCGTTCGCGTATTGTTCTAATCGCATTAGACTCTGAAGCCACAGCCTTCGGGCTGTGGTTTTTTTATTGTAGTAGACTTTTAAAATCTGGCTTTTGCCAATCTCCCGCTATTCGAGTCATCGAAACAAATTTAGTCTATGCCAAATTTTAAAATTACCCCTGCCCTACAAGCACCACTGATCTTGCTTATTGCAATGATCAGTATGCAAAGCAGTGGTTCTTTCGCCAAGTACCTGTTTGGTCAGTTTCCCATCCTGACCGTGTCCGCGATGCGTTTACTGCTCGGTGCATTAATCTTGGCGATTATTTTTAAAGTTTGGCAGATCAATTTTAAACAAGTCAAATGGTCTGCAATTATCAGCTATGGCTGTGCCTTAGCAGGGATGAATGTATTATTTTACTTGTCGATTGATCGCCTGCCTCTCGGCATTGCCGTGTCTTTTGAATTTATTGGTCCGCTCAGTGTCGCACTATTTGCTGCACGCCGAAAATTTGATTTTATTTGGGTCGGACTGGCTATTTTAGGCCTTATCCTACTTTTTCCTTTTGACCAAGCTGCACAACGACTTGACCCCGTGGGCATTGCCCTCGCCCTCGGT
Source organism: Acinetobacter sp. YH12219 (assembly GCF_013417875.1). Lineage (NCBI taxonomy): Bacteria > Pseudomonadati > Pseudomonadota > Gammaproteobacteria > Moraxellales > Moraxellaceae > Acinetobacter > Acinetobacter sp. YH12219. The sequence continues at coordinate 180,579 of NZ_VPDC01000005.1, read as the reverse complement.
GCAGGTGCGTGTTGGGCACTCTATATCGTGGCAGGTCAAAAACCATCAGGGGTCTCAGGCAATCATACCGTTTGCTTAGGCATGTTCGTCGGCATGTGTGTTCTGATGCCCATCGCAATCTTTGCAGGTATGCCGGCACAGGCGTTTGAGCCAAGTAGTCTGCTGTATTTTATTGCACTTGCGACCCTAGCCAGTGCTTTACCTTTTACTCTAGAAATGATTGCGCTCCGCAATTTAACGGCACTCAGTTTCGGAACGCTCATGAGCCTAGAACCTGCAATTGCAGCACTCTCTGGTTTTGTTTTCTTAAATGAACAATTGCTGTGGACCCAGTGGTTAGCCCTTGCTGTCATCATCTGTGCATCGATTGGGTGTACCTATACCACGCAAAAGGCCAAATCAATTTAAATTCAAACCGCCTTAATCTTTTGAAAATATCTCCATTTTTTATTTTGAATTTAAAAATGGTGGCGATTTAAAGACGATTTTTTATATTCAATTTTTTTAAATTCAAAACCTGCAAATTGCATTTCTGCCTCTGAAAAGTCATCAATAATTCAATATTAACCGCTATACTGAGCAGAATTAAAAATTGGGGTACTTTGTTCCCCCCACCACAGCGTGCCGCATGCCAAACTCACAATTATTAGCAGTCGTTTTCATGGTACTTTCCATGATTTCCTATCAGATCAGTGCATCATTCGCCAAACAATTATTTTTGGTGCTTGATCCACTCAGTGTGACCATTTTACGACTCTGTTTTGCTTCAATTATTATTTGTTTAATGTTTCGTTCATGGCACATTTTAAAACGACTGTCGTTTTTAAAATGGCGTGATCTGCTCTGCTATAGCGCAGCACTGTGCCTCATGAATGTCTTGTTCTATATGTCACTGGGCAAACTCCCTCAAGGCATTGCCGTAGGACTCGAGTTTATTGGGCCGCTAGGTTTGGCACTGCTGTCGATTAAAAATCGTAGTGACTATATTTGGGTCTTTTTAGCAATCTTAGGGATTGCGTTGATGGTGCCTTGGGGACAAGCTCAAAGCGGCAATTTCTCACTGATTGGTGCGGCTTGTGCATTGGCTGCCGGACTCTGTTGGGCCTTTTATATTTATTTCGGGCAAAAAGTGGTACACCAAAATATTGGCATGCATGCACTGACCATTGCCATTAGTTTATCGGCATTGACCTTATTACCTATCGGCCTTTATAACAATGCAGCAGCTTTAATGGACACACAATATTGGCCTAAAGCCTTGTTGATTGCCATTTTAGCCACAGCGATTCCTTACGCCCTAGACCTCAAAGCATTGAAGATTCTAAGTAAGCTGAGTTATGGCACATTGTCGAGTATCTCGCCTGCTTTGGCAGCCATTACGGGTATGGTGGTATTGGGGGAACGCATTAATATAGGGCAATGGCTTGCTTTGGTGTGTATTATGCTTGCCTCGGTCGGGGTGACAATGCGCTCCTCTCGCACTACAACGACTAGCAGATCAAACTAATTTTCATCTTTATCGCTGAAATAAAAAGACGGCCTCTGCCGTCTTTTTTTTGATTTTGCATTCGTCTTCAGGCTTCACTTGCGTTTAGCCCGTCAAACTGTCTTTATCTGCTTTCTTGTATTTCTTATATTCCGCCAAATATTGTTTGGCTAAACTTTCCTTTTGTTTTTCATCTAAGATTTTACCCGCTTGCTGAAAAAAGCCATGTTCTTCTTCCTGCAAATGATGATGTACCGTTTCAGATAACTTTTTCGCAATTGCCAACCAACCTGGATTACTAAATTCAGTTTCCGTCAGTTGCTCTAATAATTCATCCATCTCATGATGTTCCGCCAATGCATGACGGGTGATGTTTAGGCCTGAATCAGTCATCATTAACGGGATGTAAAAATAACGATCTTCGCCAACAGCATGAGCAAATAACTCATTTTTGAGCAGCTCAAATAAATCTCGACGCTCAGGTGTATCCCCTGATGTTTGAATGAGTTTTTCAGCAAGTTCTCGTTGCTTTTCATGACTTTGGCGTAAAGCTTCAAATATATTCATTGTAGTGATGACCTCTGATGCTTAGCTAATTGTGTATTATGAAATTTAATTATTATCCACAACTCAAACGAGTCGCTTATTTTCATACTAATCATTTCAGCGACAGAATTCAGCAACGCTCTGTTAAGATTTGTTTTAAGCTTGTCCCGTAAAGGTTTGATAACCCAACCGTACAATCAAAATACTCACCAAAATCAAAAATAGAATTCGAATAAAGCCACTACCGTATTTAATTGCCGCACGTACACCAACGATCGAGCCTAAAATATTTGCTACAGCCATCATTAAGCCTATAGCAAATAACACATGGCCTGTGGGCGCAAAAAAACTCAATGCAGCCAAATTGGTGGTTAAGTTGGCGACTTTTGACAAAGCAGAGGCATGTAAAAAGTCTGCTTGTAGATAACGAATAAAAAAGAAGATAAAGAAACTGCCCGTACCCGGCCCAAAGATACCGTCATAAAAGCCAATCACCAGACTACCAATAGCGGCAAGACCGAGGATTTTAGGAGTCAGTTCTTGGCGTACATGCACCTGACCAAATTGTTTTTTGGCAAAGGTATAAATCGCAATCACGATCAACATGACCAAAACGAAAGGACGTAAGACTTCTTTAGGAATCATCGATACACAAGCTGCTCCCACAAAGGAGGCAACAAATGCACAGCTTGCAATGACCGCAAGTAATTTCCAACGGAGTTTGACTTTGTGTAAAAAAGAATAGGACGCCGAAGCCGTACCAAAGATCGAAGACAACTTATTGGTGCCAAACACCGTCGCCGGAGATAAGTGCGGCATGGCATTCATAATGGCTGGAATTTGAATTAATCCTCCGCCCCCCACTGCTGCATCAATTGCACCAGCAAAAAATGCAAAAAATAGCAGGCTTAAGATGATTTCAATTTCCATAATTTGGCTTCAGTGGCTGTTGATGACTATTCAAGATTTAATACACGTTTTGGTACTAAGCGCTTACGATCGGTAATTTCCGCTAGACCTAAGCAACGTTCCCCATCAAATACCAAAACCTGCGCTTCCGCAGCATGCTCAATATTACTTTCCATGCCACGACTAAAATATTCAGCTCGACCTTCCGGCGCTTGCACTTTGCAGAAATGATCGACAGGTGAATACACCGGCAGCAATAATGCTTCACGCTCAGCTTCGGACAGACTCTCTAAATATTCAATGGTAAAGCTTGGGTTAAGATCAAAATGACCCGTTTGAATACGGTGTAGATAGGTTAAATGTCCAAAAGTACCCAATGCTTTGGCAATATCTTCGCCTAAAACACGAATATATGTGCCTTTGGAACAGGTGATGTCGAGTGTAATACTATTCTCATTAAATGATAATAACTCGATGGCATAAATCGAAATTGGACGTGCTTCACGCTCTATTTCTATGCCTTTACGCGCCAATTCGTACAGCGGGCGACCTTCTTTTTTCAGCGCAGAATACATCGGTGGAATTTGTTGGATATCTCCCACGAACTGTGCCAGTACCTGCTGAATAGATGCCTCGGTCAAAACGGGTACGGCTTGTTCCATCAGCACCTCACCTTCTACATCACCCGTCGTGGTGCTTTGTCCTAAAAAGACCGTGGTTTGATAACGCTTGGTCGAGTCGAGCAAGAAATGTGAAAACTTGGTCGCTTCACCCAAACAAATCGGCAATAAACCTGAAGCCAGCGGATCAAGCGCACCGGTATGTCCTGCTTTTTGTGCACGAAACAACCAACGCACCTTCTGTAAGGCTGCATTCGAGCTAATACCTAATGGCTTATTCAAAAGAAATACACCATGTACAGGACGACGTTGGATCTTAGGAGAGGCTTTTTTCATGTCAAAATTTGGCTAATACAGGAACAGCGCAATGGTAACAACCCACATCTAACGTTTACAACTCTTCTATGTTTTTATCTGCATTTTATGTCATATTGAGTTCGCATTTAGAACTCTAAAACAATTAAAAACGGAATAAAGGTGCATTGGGATATGCAAAAAAATAAACTTTGGCTCATCATAGCCTTGGTCGTTATCGCAGTTGCTGCATTTATATTTTGGCTGGCGCCAAAAGCATCACAAAATGATCCTTCAGATAAATCGATTCAACAACAAAATACGCCTTTAGCTCAGGGCGAAACCGCTACGGCTCAAGCATCAAGCGGTTCTTCGCTGCTCAGTCCAAGTCAACAAGACACGGAAGTTAACTGTCAAATCAGTATGGATGGTTCAAACCGTCTGATCGTGAACGAACAAACGCGGAATTGTTTTGAATATTTCATCACTCAATATGGTGAAAAGTCGATCGATCAAATCAAAAAGGATTTTAAAGCCTACATTGCACAAGGTCATAAAGAACCGGCGCTGTCCCAAATTTATGATTTGTGGGATCGTTATATGAAATATCGTGAGCAGTTAGGTCATTTACAGCCACCGAGTGACGACAAAGAATCACCTCAATATTATCGCTCGATCTATAGCAGCACCCAGAATTTAAGAAAACAGTTCTTTTCTGATTATGAAATTGAAGGTTTATTTGGCAAGGAAAATACCTATCACGAATACACGCTGAAACGTATGGAAGTGGTGAATGACAAAAAACTTTCTGAGTCGGAAAAAGCCAAAAAACTAAAAGCCCAGTTTGATGAACTCCCAGAAGACTGGAAAGAAAATCTGGAACAAATCAATAAACTTGAAGATTTACGCAAACTCACAGCGGACATTAAAGCCCGTGGTGGTTCAAGCGAAGAAATCCATCAAATGCGGTTAAATTTAGTTGGTCCAGAAGCCACTCAGCGCCTTGAAAATCTAGACAGCCAGCGCAGCTCTTGGAAATCTAGCGTAAATCAATACCTCACAGAGCGTGACAGCATTGTGAAAAGCAATATGAGTGACAGTGCGAAACAACAAGCAGTGCAGCAACTCCGTAATCAACATTTTAAATCGAAGGAAGATCAGCTCCGCGTCAGTACCTTTGAATCTGTGCATGATCAAGGTGGAAAATTACCTTTCGCAGAATAACTGCAAACAACAATTTAAAAACAACTTCAATTTCAGGATGAAATGATGAAAAAACCACAAGCTCTTTTATGCGCAATCATGGCTGCCTCAGCAGCTGCCGCAACCTCACAGTCCCAAGCTGCAGCTGGACTTCAACATGTCACCGCCAATAGCTCGGCAAGCTATGCTAAGACCAAATACCCGATTGTATTTACCCATGGCATGTTCGGGTTTACTCGCATTGGCTTTGACAGCTTTGGCATGGATTATTTTTATCAAATTTTGCCGGATTTAGCCCGCAACGGTGCCAATACCTTTGCTGCCCAAGTTTCTCCGCTAGAGTCGACAGAAGTTCGCGGTGAGCAATTGCTCTCTCAAGTCGAAGAAGTCCTTGCCCTGACCGGACAACCTAAAGTGAACCTCATTGGTCATTCACATGGTGGGCCAACCACACGTTATATTGCAGCGATCAAACCTGAATATGTAGCTTCGGTAACTGGGGTTGCAGGCACTTATCGCGGCTCTCTAGTCGCAGATAAGATCCAAGCCAACAAAACCATTAATTCAGTCTTTGGGGTACTCGGCGATCAACTTTTAGCACCGATTATTACTTGGGCTGAAGGCAACTCGAGTCTCCCTAATAGTGTCGATGCATCACTCACCGCAATCAGTGAAAAAGGTTCTGCTGAATTTAATGCAAAATTTCCAACCGCAGCACTGGCAGCGAACTGCAACGAGTCGGGTGCCAAAGTCGACAATGGCGTGTATTACTACTCATGGACGGGTACAGCGCAAGCCACGAATGTATTAGATGTATTAGATACAGTGATTAGTCAACTTGCCCCTTTGGCCTATGGAAATCGTGACAATGACGGTTTGGTTGGACGCTGTAGTACCCACATCGGACAAGTAATCCGTGATGACTATAATCACAACCACTTAGATGAGGTCAATATGGTCTTTGGTCTGCGCAGCCTATTTTCCCCAGACCCAGTTGCGCTCTACCGCCAACATGCCAATCGTTTAAAATTACAGGGACTGTAACTTCAAAAGTTGGTTCCCTTTAAGTACTGAACAGGACGTCTTTGGACGTCCTTTTTTTGTTTACAATGTTTTTATTTGTAAGTATTAAACAAACTAATTCAATAAGTTATTAAATCATAACAACTAAAATAAATAGCAAAAATAAAAGACGAATGTATATAAATATACTTGTCACCTCAACGCCGCCCATGTCCTAAAATGACATGGAATTTCAAACCGAGCATGAAAAAATGGCAAGGCATCTTTGTCTATTCAAACTCTCTAAAATCAAAGATATGGCCTGGCCAGTCACAAAGATGTTGCTTAAAAACAGAGAGTATTTTCATGATTAAAAAGTAATAAAAACAACATCAGATCAAGGAACATTTATGCGATCTTTAGTAAACACGGCCAAGATGGCCTCTGTAGCTGCAGTTGCAGGCTTAGCGATGAGTATATCGGCAAGCACTCAAGCTGCGCCTAGCGTCCTCCAGGTGAAGGAAACGGCAAAATCGGACTACGCAAAAACCAAATATCCAATTTTAATGGTGCATGGTTGGCTCGGTTGGTCACGTATCGGCACCGACACCATCGGACTGGATTATTGGTACCAAATCTTGCCAGATATGGCACGAAATGGCTCAACCGTATTCGCAGCGCAATTATCTCCTGCAAATACCACAACACATCGTGGCGAGCAGTTAATTGCACAAGTTGAAGATGTTTTGGCTATTACAGGGAAACCAAAACTTAACTTAATTGGTCACTCTCATGGTGGTCCAACTGTATTGTATGTTGCTCAAACAAAACCACAGTACATTGCGTCTATTACAGGTGTTGCAGGTACCTATCACGGCTCTAAAGTAGCGGATGATATTCAAGGCAACTCACTTTCTCGTACTGCCTTCAATATTTTAGGTGATTATATTGTCGGCCCACTGATTGCTTTAGGTCAGGCAAAACCTGAGCTTGAAATTGATTTCGATGCTTCTATGAAATCATTATCACAAACAGGTTCTGCTGCATTTAACAGTACAGTTGCAAAATCTGCTGTAGCTGACGGTGTTTTGGCATCTTCAGAAAATTGCAGCAAAAACTTAAAGCAAGTCGACAGCAAAGGCATTCAGTACTATTCATGGACCGGTGTTGCGCAAACCACAAATCTACTTGATATCGATACGATCCTAATGCAACTCGGGCCATTGTCGTATGGCAATAAAGACAATGACGGTATGGTTGCACGTTGTAGTGCTTATATCGGTAAAGTCATTAACGATAGCTACAAACTTAACCATACCGATTTAGCCAATATGATGTTTGGCTTAACAGGGCTATTTGCACAAGATCCTGTGGCGCTGTACCGTCAACATGCAAACCGTTTAAAACTGCAAGGACTTTAATTCTTATCGTTGAAATTTAAATGCAATAAGGGGGCTTCGGCCCTCTTATTTACTTTAATCGATCTGATAAATCATGCTCTTTTATTTTGTTACATTTAGCGTCACAGTTAATCTTTTTCAATTTGCAACAGGTGATCTTTATTGCTTTATTAGAAGTGACAATAAATATTGTCATAAAACAATAATACATTGAGGATCGCTCATGAAATACGGACCATTTTTAGCAGGTTTAATTGCAGCTACGTTCATCGGTAATGTATCTGCATCGCAAGCAACCCAAGTCACCGCCAAAACTAGTTCTAGCTATGCAAAGACCAAATATCCAATCGTATTTAACCATGGTATGGGTGGTTTTATTACCGTTGGTACGGACTCATTTGGACTCGACTATTGGTATCAAATCCTTCCTGATCTTGCCCGAAATGGTGCAAATGTTTGGGCAACTCGCGTATCGCCTTTTAACTCTACCGAAGTGCGTGGCGAACAGCTTCTACAACAAGTTCTTGAAATCCAAGCACTCACAGGTGCGGATAAGGTGAATTTGATTGGACACAGCCATGGTGGGCCAACAATTCGTTATGTTGCCGGTGTGCGCCCAGATGTGGTGGCTTCATTAACCAGTGTTGCAGGACCTCATCAAGGCTCCCCTGTAGCAGACTTAATTTTAAAAGCTGAAGGCACCGCTGTCGAAGCACCCTTAGTCGGAGCTGTGAATTTTGTCTCTAAAGCCATTGTTTGGGCGCAAGGTCTAGATCCAACGACTTATCCTCATGACGCATTGGCAGGTGGTTCAAGTTTAACGCTAGCGGGTTCTGCAAAGTATAACGCCGCATTCCCTCTGGGCTTGCCTAAATCCAATTGTGCTGATGGCAATAGCGTGGAAAAAGGCATTTACAACTATTCATTTACAGGCGTTGGCCAAATCACCAATATTTTAGATTTAGACTCAGCCCTAAAAGTGACCGCATTACTGATCGATGGCGGAAAAGACAATGATGGCCTCGTATCACGCTGTAGTGCCAAATTTGGTAAAACCATTCGTGATAACTACAACTGGAACCATTTAGATGAAGTCAACCAAGTGCTTGGTCTCAAAGCGTTGTTCGCACCAGATCCTGTCGATGTTTATCGTCAACATGCCAATCGTTTAAAACTTCAAGGTTTATAATTTAGTAAAGCTATACATTAAACCCTGTAAATTCAGGGTTTAATGATATTTTCATTAATCAATATACAAAATATCTTTCATTCTATCGATTAGTTCTCACATTTTTCTTTCCTTTTTTATAATCCTTAATGACAATAAAAATTGTCAGATAGGCAATTTTGTCTATTTCCAAACTAAACTGAATCAAAGTTTGAAAACCAAAACAAAAAGAAAGGAATGAAAAATTGCTCTGTGCCACGCTCCTTGCAAGTATGGCAGTGACCCAAACGCATGCTGCATTGGGTATACAGCAAGCGACCACTAAAAAAGTCATCGACAATTATGCTGAAACCAAATACCCCCCTAGTGTTTGTACACGGGATGTTTGGTTTTAATCGCTTAGGCGGTGCCGTTTTTGGTCTAGATTATTGGTATCAAGTTCTCCCTGATTTAGCAAGCCATAAGGCTACGGCCTTTGCTACACAAATCTCCCCGTTGGAGTCCATTGAAGTTCGCGGTGAACAACTGTTAGACCAAGTTGAACAAGTGGTTGCGATTACTGGCAAACCTAAAGTGAATTTAATTGGTCACTCACATGGTGGCCCTACGGCTCGATATATTGCGGGTGTACGACCTGATTTGGTTGCCTCTGTCAGTACGGTCGCAGGAACCAATGACGGTTCACCTGTGGCAGATTTAGTACAGAGTGTCCCGATTTTAAATGGCGTATTAGCGACTGTTATGGATGCCTTAATGACCCCAGTGATTAACTTCGCCCAGCAGTCTAACCTCCCTTCAAATTTTAAAGCTTCGATCTACAGTATGTCTCAACCGGGTGTGAAAGCCTTTAACGCAAAATTTCCACTCGGTATGCCTGCAACCAAATGTGCTGATGGCTCAAGTGTTGCCAATGGCATTAGCTTCTATTCATGGACAGGTATATCTAACACCACCAACTTACTTGATCCAGATACGATCTTTACTGCAATGGAGCCAATTGCATTTAGCGGACAACCGAACGACGGCTTAGTGAGCCAATGTAGCAGTAAATTGGGTAAAACCGTCCGTGATAATTATAAGTGGAACCATTTCGATGAAGTCAATCAAGTATTGGGCTTGAAAGGACTATTTGCACCAGACCCTGTTTCAGTCCACCGTCAACATGCCAACCGTTTGAAACTTGAAGTTTTATAACTTTCTTTCATGCATAAAAAAATGCGCCTAAAGGCGCATTTTTTTACAGCGTTGTAAAACAAATTATTTTGCTTTACGAGCTGGTAATTTTTCACGAATACGTGCAGCTTTACCAGACAATTCACGTAGGTAGTAAAGTTTAGCACGACGAACGTCACCTCGACGTTTCACTTCGATACCAGCAACGATTGGTGAGTGAGTTTGGAATACACGCTCAACACCGAAACCGCTAGAAATTTTACGTACTGTGAACGCAGAGTTCAAACCACGATTTTTCTTAGCAATTACAACACCTTCAAATGCCTGAAGACGTTCACGCTCACCTTCTTTTACTTTAACTTGAACAACTACTGTGTCACCAGGAGCAAAAGCAGGGATGTCTTGTTTCAACTGTGCATTTTCAACAGCTTGTACTAAAGGATGTTTACCGCTCATGGGGTATCTCCGATTATGCGAGTTAGAAGAGGTCTAATCATCGCTGGGGCTAGAGGCTAAAGCGCATAGACCCGATTGACTTTCCCTTTATGCTTGACCGCTTCAATGCATAAAGAGCCTAATATAAGATTTAAAAAATTAAACCTTGGAATCTTTTAGCCATTTCTTTTGCTGCTTGGTCAATTCAACTTTTTCAACCAACTCAGGTCGGCGTTCTAAAGTGCGTTGATATCGCTGCAAAAACCGCCACTTCTCAATATTGGCATGATGTCCCGATTTTAATACTTCAGGAACATCTAAACCTTCAAAATGGTCTGGCTTGGTATATTGTGGGCAATCTAAAAGACCATCCACAAATGAGTCTTGCACATGTGATTGCTCATCAGACATTGCACCCGGAAGTCTCCGAATCACACTATCCAATAAAACCATCGCAGGGAGTTCACCACCAGATAAAACGTAATCGCCTATTGACCATTCCTGATCAACATATTGTTGGATCAAACGCTCATCTACACCTTCATAACGACCACACAATACAATCAATCCATCATATTTGACGAAATCTTGTACCGAAGGTTCATTTAAGGTTTTTCCTTGCGGCGACATATACACCACAGGGACATGAACAGCACCCGCTTGCTTGGCAAGCTGTTTGGCACGATGAATTGCTTTCGCTAATGGCTCAGCCATCATCACCATACCTGGACCACCACCAAATGGACGTTCATCCACTCTTTTGTAGTTGCCCTCAGCAAATTCGCGTGGATTGATACAATGAACTTGCACAATGTCACGTTTTGCTGCGCGCCCGCTAATACCGTAGGCTGTAATCGCTTCAAACATTTCAGGAAAAAGCGTAATGACTGCAAAAAACATCGCAGACTCCTCTATTTTCCTGCTGCGTCAATCCTTAAAGGATTAATAATCTACGCCCCAATTTACGTAGATACGACCAGCTTCGAGATCAACACGCTGTACTACATCTTTATGCCATGGAATCATTCGCTCTTCGCTATCGACACTGTCAGCAGTAGCGCGAACTACCATCACGTCGTTAGCACCTGTTTCAAACAATTCGTGGATTTGACCGAGGTTGACTTCTTGTTCATCTTCTCCAAGACCTAACACTGTTAAGCCCTTCAAATCTGACCAGTAATACTCGTCCACGCCTGCTTGAGGCAGTTGCGATTTAGAAATCCAGATATTTGCGCCAACCAAGTTATCTGCCGCGGTACGATCACTCACACCTTTTAGCGAAACAACCAAGCCTTTGCCATGTGGTTTCCAACGTTTTACATCTACTGTTTGCCAACCTGCTTTGGTCTCAATGTACCAAGGGAGGTAGTCAAAAATATTGCTCATAGGTTCTGTATTGGAATAGACCCAGAGCCACCCATTTAATCCATATGCTGAACGTAGCTGTCCAATCTGAATACGATCTTCGGGAACATTCTGTGTTGGTGTCATGGGTAACCTACTACTAATTAAGCAGTAGCTGCAGCTTTCTTAGCTTCAGCAGCTAAAGAAGCAACACGTTCTGAAGGTTGAGCACCTTGTGAAACCCAGTGAGCAAAACGGTCAGCATCTAAACGAAGTTTTTCTGCTTTACCTTGAGCTGTAGGGTTGAAGAAACCGATACGTTCGATGAAACGACCGTCACGTGCATTACGGCTATCAGTCACAATGATTTGATAGAACGGACGTTTTTTAGCACCACCGCGTGCAAGACGAATAACAACCATGATAGAACCTTATAGTTTTTACGGATTATCCCTGTACCGACCATCGATACATTTCAAACCCCTTTCATAGAGGGCAATATTTTACGTTAAATTCATTCAAAGGGAAAGATTAATATTTACTTATCCACAGCTTTGAATTTAATCTCAATCCCAATTAGATGTGCCATCAGGTATACAGCGTGTTAAATCATTATTAGGTGTCCAGCATTTCTGCCCTTGACTATCTAAACCTAAGGCTCCATCCCCCTTTTGGTTATTATCGGTGATGGCAACTAAAAGCCAACTGTTTTGCGTTACATTTTCAATAGAAACCTTATACGTAGCTGTACCGCTCTTTGGAAAATTCGCAATACCCGAATAATCAGCAGCATATCCCAAATCAGAAAAAGTAATAGCTGTACCATTTGGTGTAAAAGTATGATGTACTGCCTTAAACTGCTGCAGTTTAGATGCAATTTCTAAAAGCTCACTTTGCATTTCAACTCGCTTTGTTTTACGTACATGCTGTTGATATGACGGAATTGCTATTGCCGCTAAAATTGCAACGATTGCAACAACGATAATCATTTCGATAAATGTAAATCCTTTAGACTTAATCAACTTCAGCCCTCCTATTTACATTCATCTGGAACATTACAACTGGTATCAGACCATTCACAATGAGCGCCTTTACTATTCTGCGCAAAGTTTTTATAACGGCTGGCATTATCTAACGCACTATTTACACACCCCTTCATCGTCCATGTTTGGACTTGAGGATCTATAGAAACCGTATAAACCACCTCACTGGAAGATGGATTTTTCATAATTTCAATATCTGCATCAGGAAAATTATTGTAACTGAAATTACGTGACTTCTCTTTTTCAAGTTTCAGTGCAATATCACCCATCTTTTGTACGACTAATTTTTCATGATTTTTTCTAACGTAAGCCGCATAGCTGGGTAATGCAATAGCAGCTATTACTGCTATTACAATTACCACAACCATAAGCTCAATCAAAGTAAAGCCTTTCATAATTTTCATTATTTATTACTCTTTGCTTTGTATGGCGAATACTCAAACCATTTCTTCGGCAAAAGCTTATTCGCTGTTACGTATTCATCTGGCTTAGGATTTGGCGGCTGATTAAAAATAAATGTTCGATGGTCATCTTTTGACCCTGGACCAACTGTAAGCCCAAGAATACCTGCACCTAATTTACCCACCTTATCGACACTTGTTTTGCTGGCACCACAATCACCATCAGGCAAGCAAAACTTATACAAAGTGCTCTCACCCGTAATGCCGCCTGTACAAGAGGTAGCATTCTCGCCAGCTGTACTATTTCGCGGATCAAAAATAGCCATATACAGATCATTATCTAACGCAACACCCTCTTCAATAATTCGGCTTTGATATGTCTCACTTTCGACACTTTGTTTTGGTAACACGTAATACCAGCCTTTATGGTCAGCTGTCTGCTTTTGGCTCTTATAAATTTCTCTTAAATTCCCCTCAAGAATTGTAGCTTGAGCACTTGGCGTTCGTTGAGTCACACCATAGTCATACAATCCAACCAATAAGTCATTCACTTGAGAAGATCTTAAAGGACTGCTTCTATCACCAGACCCCATCGACAGGACTGCGTATCGTGTCATTCCTGACTTATGAATTGTGAATGTAGGCGGCTCATAAAAACGGCGCTGTCCCAAATCAGCAAACTCAAAAGCATTTAACGTAAATGGCTGGTTCTTATCTTCATCATCACTAATAAAATGTTTAGGATTTAAATCAATTCTAAAGACTTTTCCACCTAAATCACCTGTATACAAATGATCTGCAATACCATCACCATCACGATCAATTACTTTAATTCGTGATGGAATACTATTATACATTGTTCCAATTTCATTAAAGGCAGGTGTAGTGACAGCACCATCACTATCTAAAACAGCATCCGATGACTCGTCCGCAGTTGTATTTGTACCTTTACTCGCCCACCACAACAGTTGGCCATTTTTAGCATCAAAAATGTAAATACCATTACCTTTGACCGATTTTGAACCATCATTATTGGTAAAAGCTGGATCCTCATATTCCTTGTCATAACCGCCACCGACAATCATCGCAAGTTTCTTTTCACCATTCCAACGGATATAAGCTAACGATGGTTTTGACCAGCTTTGCCCCATATGCGATAACGGACCAGACTCAACCGCATCTGGATTAATATGGAACATCAATTTTGGTTCCGCCATATCCGAAAGATTCAAAGCATAATAGCTGCGGCCGCCCATACGTAAACCGCCATAGACATATTGATGACTTTTAGAACTATTTGCCTTTACAACCAACGACCCGCTTGTACTTTCTAAAACTTTTTTACCATCTACTTCTTTATAATTATCAGTCACCTGTGGCTCATATACAGTATGCGCTACCCAAGGGCCATCCACGCCATAGAAGAATGTATCTACAGAATCAGTGCGTTCCATAGCTAAAGATTCAGCAAAACCTTTCGCTTGATTTGCAATAAACTCTTGAGGCACAAAGCTAAATACATCTGTACCGCCATTAGCATCAATAGCACTTGTGTCCTGCTGGCCTGCTTTTACAATATGCAGCACACCTTGCGTGGTGCCAAACATAATATAATCTTCACGGTTTTTAGAGGACTGAACGCCGTTGACAACATTGACTGCGCCTTTTTGTGTTAAAAGCACTGGTGTAGAGTGAATAACAGAACCTAGCTGATGACCTCTAGCATCTGTTTTAGTCTTCAAATATTCTAATTGCTGTGTCTGATCCATTGCACCCAATGCTTCAAAATCAGCCAGTGTCAGTTTCGAAAATCCTAAAAGACCATATAAATATTCACTATTCGGAAGTTTATTTGCATCAGATAAAACAACCGATGCTTCTACAAGCTCGCCATCTCTGTCTATAAACAATTTACGATTAAAGTCTGGTGCTCCATCCATTTTTGGTAAATTATTAGCTTTTAAACGACTTAGATGCCCGCCCCAGCCCACTGAAGGGTCATCATCACTGCTGCCAGCTTCACTAAACCAAAAATCTCTTAATTTTGCGCGAATTTGGTCTTGATCAAAAACAGTCGCATCTGAGGTGTCGTAAATAGAACCATTACTAACTTTAAATTTCTTTAAATTGCCCACCCATAGTTGAGCTTTTGTGCCAATAAGCGGCTTAAACATTGGGAAATACGAATAAGGCTGCAACTGCGTTGAATTTAATGCATCAACTGGAATTGTACTTGTGCCCATTGTTGAGCCTTCAACAGGAACTGATACATCACTAACAAATTGCTTAATGCTGCCTACAATATCCTCAGCCGACTGTGCATTGTAAAATCCACCTTGACCATATTTTTGGTTTTTAGTGCCCCATAAGCACAGACCTTTTTCAGGGTGGCTATACACAGAACATTCAAACTCACCATTTTTGGCATAATCAGAAGTTAAGTAATACCCACCACCAAAACCTACAGTTGCTGTTTTAATTAATTTTGAACCGTCATATAAAGTTTTAGCTTTACCAGCAACTCTACGCCAATGATCTGTTGTGAGATCATTACCGTACCAATCCCTGCCATAAACATAATCAAGCGCTGAATCGGCAACTTTTTCATCTTCAAAAAAATCTGTTGTTGCTGGATCAGGCTGTCCATCCGTTAAAAAGTAAATACCATTACCACTGCAGGATGGCTTAGCATTACTTACAGAATTACCAGTTGTAATTATCGAGCTGGCTTCTCTATAAGCCGATGCAATAGGTGTACCACCATTGGCTGTTAAGCCCTGCACTATTGCCGCGACCTTAGCTTTCCCCTCATCCGTCATACTTGTAAAAGATATTTCAGTAGAAAGATTAGTACTGGAATATTTTCCAATCGCAAAATTATGATCTTTTGTGATATCAGAAGAATTAATTAATTGATAAAAGCCTTTTTTTAAGTTAGCTAATCTAGTAAGACAGTTATATTCTCCAGCCTGACCCTCCACAGGTTCACAGATTTTCTTAATTCTTGTCAAATAATTTTGGTCGGCAGCATTTGATGCATTTAAATCCGCCTCTTTGACTAAGCAATAGGCTTCACCACTTTGCGCATAATCATACTCATGTTTAGATAAGGTTTTCGACAATGTAGTACCGCTCCAAACCCACCCTTTTTTATTATGCCAAGATGACCAAGATGCCGGACAAATATCAGTACTTACATTATTACAGCTTTCAACCGTTACTTCTGTCGCATTATACCTAGAAGCACCAGTAAAATTTTTTATGTCGATTTTTTTTATAATGTATTTACCCTTCTTCTCTCCAACAAACACATAGTTATTTCCCTCTTTTTTATAGTTTCCGTTATTATTGCCTTTATCTTCAAAAGTTATATAGTGAGTTCCCGCTTTAGATTGCGTATACGTAATCCCTTTACTGCTATTACAAACCTCTTTTGTAGCAGTATACCCATAATCATCTGGCAGGCTAGTACTCCCCATACTGCCAGACACGTCCAGCATAAAATAAATATTAATTGCGCCTGTACCGCCAGATTGATAAATATCAATATCTGAAGCAGAAATTTGGGTAGGAATACTGCTGACAATTAGCGCCGTAATAGATGTAGATAAAGCCGATACTTTAAATTGCATCCATTTTTTCTTAATGTATGTGCCATTTTTCATAACGACTCTCCTAAACTGCAACTTTTTTAATAAATTGTCCCAAACTGTATTCAGAGACTTGGGTTTTAAATGGAACCGAATGCTTACTTAAACACTCAGCAACCGTTTCCGCACTTACAGATGCATCTAAATAGCTCATCCCTCTTAGGCAAGCATTAATTGTCGCATTTGTCTCAGAACTTAATGCAGGCATAACCGTCGTAGCTGTAATAATTAACCGTACAGCCTCATCCAACTTGCCTGTTTCCGTATCCGTTCCTTCTTGATAAAACGCGAAAGGATCACTATCCGCTCCAGTATCCCCTGAAACTCTTACCGCAATCTGGGTCATTGCAGCTGCACGCCCGCTGACAAAATCAGCATTATCATTCGACACTTGACAAAAACCAGGACGGGCATCACCGCCAATATTCTCTATTTTTACTTCATCAACACCGTCAGTTTTCTCAATATAAGCCAAGCTTGCACGGTAGAATTGATAAAACTCAGTACTCTTGCCTCTATAGCAGATCACCAATTCTTTATCTCGGTTTGTATCCATTTTAGGATAGCCAAATAACCCCGTACCCACTAAGAACTCAGGAAATTGTGCACTGTCTTCAATCTTAAATAAGGCTGCATCATTATTTTGATCCATAATTCTGGAAACTTGGCTGCTCGTCGCCACATTCAAGCCAAATATGCCTGAACGTACCGCCATAACACCAATAATGGTCAGCAGCAGCACAACAACCAAAATGACGATTAACGCTGAACCCGTTTGCTTATTTTTAATCATCAGCGCTCCCCTAAACCATTTTTTAACGCAATCGTTTGCTCTACAGGTATTCGAATAAATTTCGTTGTCATCGTATCTGGCTTATACACACTGTACGATTCATTCAATAAAGAGTATTGCGTTTGTTCTGGTGTATTCGTTCCAGAACTGTCAATCGAACGTGCCAATAATCCAACCTGCAGAGAAACTGCACGCTTCCCTTTGTCAGCACTCACTGCTGCAGGCACTGCCGCAAACTGAGCTAAAGTCATATAACTAAGTTTATTTGTTTCAATATCTTGAACCCCAACCAACACCTTAAAATGGTCAATTCGGGGCATAATTATTTGACCGCCTTTGGTACTATCAGCATTCAATCCGCTAACAGTAGTTGATGCAGCTGTATATCTTCCAGCATCACACGCCAAAGCCAAATCATGTGCAGCTCCATTTTCATCTGGTCTTAAAAAATAACGCTGAACCACAACTTCTTGAGTACTTTCAATTAATGTACCTTCGCAATCGTATCCTCCCGTAACATTCGGACGGTATTGAATCACCAGTACATCACTTTTCTCCACTTGAGTACTGGCACTAGCCACCCCAGTAGAACTCACGCTTCTATTTGCCGTAATTAACGATGGATAATTTGAAGCATTTACAACAAGGCCTGAAATACCCGTGCTCTTCATATCGCGATTAATAATATTCAAATTCGTTAATTTCAAATCACTGACAACATAATTCAAGCCAATGTTCGCATTATCCTGCACATCAACCATTGCTGTTTGGAAAGCTAAACTTTTTTGACCTGACAACAGCATTTGCACAGCAACCAAGACAATAATTAGACCCAATGCAAGCGAAATCATTAACTCTACAAGCGTGAAGCCTAAATTCTTTTTATTCATTAGAAGGCCTCAATGACAATACATTTAGATTCTGGATAGTAGGCAAAATTATCTGATGATGTACAAGCATTATCATCCTCATCACCTTGTTCAGCTTTAGTTTCATCCCAAGCAACATAAATACATGCTCTGTTATTGGCAGTATCTGGACAAGTCAACAAGTTAATATCCATCGCTTTAGATTCTGCAATAGACTTAACGTCTGCAATATCTTTAGCCATAAAATCAGCAGGATCACACTCAACGACCGTATTATCTGTACTTAGACAATCAGAAACATCCCCCTCAGCTAACAACCCCGAAGCATCCGCATATACAATTCTATTTACATAAATACGTTCAGATAGATTACGAGCTAGATTGACTGCCTCAACTCTTTGCATTGCCTCTGCTGCTAGCTCAACAGAACGATACTGCAAAGCCATAAACCCTAAAACAGCAATTGCCAACACTAAAATTGAGACTATGATCTCAATCATTCCAACACCTTTCTGATAATTCATGGCTCCACCTCTCCACAGGCTCCATTAGAAGCCTGCTGCATCCCCAACTGCGACAGTTCTATTTTTTTTGTTTGTCCGCTTTTAATATGCGTCAGCTCGAAACATAACGGAAAATCCCCTGCAGCCGGATCTATCACACCATTATTTCTAAATAAAATCTCTTCACCATTCATATTAAAATCATATTTATCTTCATTAACATGCAAATATAAAGACTGATCGGGATCACCCGTCTCAGGCTCCCTGAAATATATAGGGACAGATTGGTTAGACACTCGGGATGTAGTTTTGCCATCACCCAGCACATATCCAAGCTCTTTGAATTCTTTTTTTAATTCATAATCATAAATCATAGATTGAAAAGAAGGCGCAGCCATCATGGCAATAATCGCCATCACAGCAATCGTCACCATCAGCTCTATTAACGTAAATCCATTATTTTTCTGCATACTCCCCCCAAGGCGCGCCAAACTTTACCCTATTAAAAATAATATCCAATTAAATTACAAAACAAACACAAATTAGGATAAAAGGCATAAAAAAACAGATAATTGCCAAAAAGCAATTATCTGTCAATTCTTAAAAAATTCAGAATGTTAAGTCATTAACACTTTATGCCTGAGTTACAGGAATACGTAACTCTTTTGGCAAACTAAATGTAATATTTTCTTCACGACCATCAAGCTCTTGAGGTGCTTTTGCCCCCCAATCTTGTAAACGCTGAATTACTTGTTTAATTAAGATTTCAGGTGCAGAAGCCCCCGCCGTTACACCAATTTTAGTGTGTTCATTAAACCATTCTTGCTGTAATTGATCCGCATTGTCTACCAAATAGGCATGCTTACCCATCCGTTCAGCCAATTCACGTAATCGGTTCGAGTTCGAAGAGTTCGGTGAACCCACAACCAGTACAACATCACATTGCTCGGCAAGATCACGTACGGCATCTTGGCGGTTTTGAGTGGCATAACAAATATCATCTTTACGCGGCCCCTGAATTTTTGGGAACTTCTGACGTAGGGCATCAATAACTTTTGCTGTGTCATCTATAGAAAGCGTTGTCTGAGTTACAAACGCTACTTTTTCAGGATGCACCACTTTTAGATCAGCAACATCTTGTTCATCTTCAACCAAATAAATCGAACCACCATTTTTGGTGTCATATTGACCCATTGTCCCTTCAACTTCTGGGTGACCTTCATGACCAATCAAAATCGCTTCCACACCTTCACGAGCGTACTTGGTCACTTCTATATGCACCTTGGTCACCAAAGGGCAGGTCGCATCAAAAACTTTTAGCCCACGGCGTTCAGCTTCTTGTTGTACCGCTTTAGATACACCATGCGCACTGAAGATCACAATATTGTCATCAGGTACTTCATCCAGTTCATCCACAAATATCGCACCGCGTTGACGTAAGTCGTCCACCACAAATTTATTATGTACTACTTCATGACGCACATATATTGGGGGATTAAAGCATTCCAGTGCACGGTTCACAATCGCGATGGCGCGATCAACACCTGCACAGAAACCGCGTGGATTAGCTAAAACAATTTCCATAGAATCCTCAATGCCCACTCAATTTTACGGGTATCACTTGAAATAAATGTAAACAATAGACGTCTGACTATTTTGTTTGGCGCGCGTCTACTCTAAAATAGAGAAGATATTTTATCATATCAGGAAAAATATCATGTCGGGTCTCTTGTTTGTCGTTTCTGCTGCTTCGGGAACGGGCAAAACATCCCTCGTTAAAGCCCTGCTTGAACGTGTAAACAATTTACATGTCTCTGTTTCTCATACCACTCGTGGTCAGCGTCCTGGCGAATTAGACGGCGTACATTACCATTTTGCAAAAAAAGAAGATTTTCTATCTTTGGTAAATGAAGGCGGCTTCATTGAATATGCAGAAGTTTTTGGTAATTATTACGGTACTGCACAGCGCACAGTAAAAGAACAATTGGCCAAAGGTCATGACGTTTTACTTGAAATTGACTGGCAAGGTGCTGAACAGGTTCGTAAACTTTTTCCTGAATCTAGACAAATTTTTATTCTCCCTCCGAGTCAGTTCGATTTACGTCAACGTTTATCCAATCGTGGTACAGACTCTGTTGAAGTGATTGAACATCGTCTCAGCTGTGCCGTAGAAGATATGCAGCAATACGTTAATTTTGACTATGTCATTATTAATGATGACTTTAATAAAGCACTGCATGACTTAGAGTCTGTGATTATTGCCAATCGTCTTGTTTTAAAACAACAAGCCATGCGCCATGAAAAACTGATTGAGAAATTAATCACCCCTACGGAACAGTGATTAAAACTTGAGTCTATAGACAAAGCACCTTATACTGCACAGTCTGTTAAAAATTTATATTCAAACGAGAATTCTTATGGCACGCGTAACCGTTGAAGATTGTTTAGACCATGTAGACAACCGCTTTGAGCTTGTACTAGTGGCAAGCAAACGCGCGCGTCAATTGGCACGTCAAGGTATCGAACCTACTGTTGAGTGGGACAATGACAAACCAACCGTTGTTGCTCTTCGTGAAATCGCAGCGGGTCACGTTTCTAAAGACATTTTGAAACAACGTGAACAAGACTACCAAACTTCAAGTTTAGACCTTGCACTTTCTGCAAATAACCTAAACTTAGACGGTTTTTCTTTCCAATAAGATAAACCTGACCTTAAAAGCCTAGTTTTTAACTAGGCTTTTTTTATGGATTCTCTTTAATATTTTACTCAGAACAGTTATAACATAAGCTTAAGAAGTGCAAAGCAAGCGAAAAAGATTTTCATTTTTTTAAACTAAAAAATTGACAAGTCATGCAATATGCATTTCATTAAAGTATTAACCGTTTCATTTGTAAATCAGTAGTAAAAGGGTGTTCTATGCCAGGCCCAATGGTCAGCCAAGCCAAGCAACAGTTAAATGTGATAATCGACGCTTACCTTTCAGTAAGTGATGTCGAACGCGTGCTTGAAGCTTGCGACTATGCGGATATTGCCCATGATGGTATTACCCGTAAAAGTGGCGAACCCTACATCCTTCATCCGATTGCGGTGAGCTGTATTTTGGCGCATATGCGTCTTGATGCGGAAACGTTAATGGCCGCTTTACTGCATGATGTCATCGAAGATACTGAATTTACTAAACAAGATATTACTGAAAAATTTGGTCTGACCGTTGCTGAACTCGTCGACGGCGTCACCAAACTCAGCCATTCTAGCGATAAAGAATATAATAAAGCTGCATCCTTCCGTAAAATTCTGCAAGCCACCCTACAAGACCCACGTGTCATTATTATTAAATTGGCAGATCGTTATCACAATATGACCACACTAGGTGCTTTACGCCCCGATAAGCGTGCTCGTATTGCCCAAGAAACCTTTGAAATTTTTGTACCAATGGCACGCCTTGTCGGTATGAATGAAATGGCCGACAACCTTGAACATTTGTGTTATCAAAATCTCGACTTAGATATGTATAACAATGTTCAAGAAGCTTTATTACAAACCAAACCGAAACGCTGCGAATACCAAACCAAGTGGGAAAATAACCTCACCGCCTTACTAGAACAACACCATATTTCAGGTCGAATTAAAAAGAAGAATAATAATATTGAATTACTTCGTCACTTTGTAAAAAACGATATCGATCTGCAAGAGCTTACCCATAGTCATGCCTTTGAAATTATTTTACAAAGCATCGCAGACTGTGACCGACTTGCTGATATCCTCAAAGAAAGTTTTAAAGTCCTTAATTACGCCGATCATATCCGTCGCCCACTCCCTGGTGGCAACCAGTCATTGATGATGCGCTTAAAAGGCGAAAAGACTATTTTATCTCTGACCATCCAAACAGAACTGATGCGTAAAGCGGCGCGATTTGGTGTGGTCCTTGGTGAAAATGCACCGCAAGCTTGTCGTTCAGCGATCCAAGCCTCCATGCAAAATTTAAACGTGTTAGTCGATGGCGCATGTGCCAAGACCACATTTAGTGAATTACTCGATTATCTACATCAAGAGAAAATTTGGGTTTACACCCCACACGGTCATTTGCATGAACTCCCTCAGGGTGCCACGGCGGTTGATTTTGCTTATTCAGCAAGCTTATTTTTGGGCAACCATGCTGTTGGTGCGAAAATTAATGGTGAAACCAAACCTCTCTCAACACCATTACTGAGTGGTCAAGTAGTAGAAATCATCACCGATGTTCTTGCAACACCAAACCCTGACTGGCTAAGCTTTATTAATACCCAAAAAGCCCGCCGCGCATTACAAAATATCCTCCGTGACCAAGATCAAGATGAACAACGCTTAGTTGGTCAACAAGCTTTAAATCGCGCATTAAAACTCTTTAACCGTTCTGTGAGTGATTTGACATTAGCTGATTGGGAAAATGTGCTGAATTGGCGTCATTTAAATGATAAAGAACAATTGTTTGAACAGATTGCAGTCGGTGACTTACTACCTCAATTGGTTGCCAATCATTTATATGCTCAAGACACCATTCAGACTTCAAACTCTGCACGCTTGATCTTGGGCACTGATGGTGTCGACGTTAAATATGCGCACTGCTGTAACCCGGTTTTAGGTGATCCAATACAAGGGCATTTATCACGTCGTGGTTTGATTGTGCACCGTTCACGTTGTCATAATTTATTGCATGAACAGCATTTACATCCTGAAAATATCATGCCTTTACACTGGACAACAGAAGACAGTGAAGACATTAGTTTTACAGCCTATTTATGCTTAAACATGCTGTTAAATGATGAGCAAATTTCAGAACTGATCTATCTATGCCGAAAAGAAAAAATAGGTGTAGAAACTGTCCGCTCACATGAAGAAAAAACCTATGTGAATATTGTTGTACACAACCGTAAACAAATTGCCGAAATTATCCGTAATTTAAGAATGCATTTTGGCTTCCCACGCATCAGTCGTTTGGCACAACCTGTTGCCATTGCTGAGCCTGCGAAAGTTGCCAGCTAACCTGACACCGCATATTTATATGTGCTGTGTCTGTGATGATAATAGGAGAAATAGATGTCCCGCCAGGTAATCCATACTGAAAATGCACCCGCTGCAATTGGTACTTACTCACAAGCCATTTTAGTGGGCGACACTTTGTATTTATCAGGTCAAATTGGCTTAGATCCATATAGCATGGAGCTGGTAGAAGGCATTGAAGCTCAAATTCGCCGTGTATTCGACAACTTAAAAGCGGTATGTGAAGCTGCAGGTGGTACGCTAGCAGATATCGCTAAGCTGAATATTTTCCTCACTGACCTTTCTAACTTCCAATTGGTCAACCAAATTATGGGCGAATATTTTGCTCAACCCTACCCTGCACGTGCTGCACTCGGTGTAGCCAGCCTACCAAAAGGTGCTTTAGTAGAAATGGATGGTGTGGTGATTATTAATCAATAAGTTAGTAAACATCGCATAAGCCCTTCACGAAATATCACATTCCAAAAGAACAAAAGCCTCACATGGAAATCTGAGCATTACTCAGATTTCCACTTAAATGGCAGTTTTTATTCAAAAACTCAATCACCTTAAAAGCATTTTTAAATGATTTTTATTGACAAACAATAATAATTATCAATAATATTACTTATCCCATTTATTCACTTGGTTTGATTTCATGTACGTTTGTTTGTGCCGTGGTATTACTGATCAAGACATTAAAGATGCAATTGCCAATGGCGCAGAAAGCTATCGTGAAGTTCGCGATATGCTCGATTTAGGCACCTGTTGTGGTCGCTGTGCTCCTGAAGCACGTATGATCATCAGTGATGAAGTTGCACAAATTGCAGCCTGTATCGCAATTGCTGCATAAACCAAGCTTTTAAATTTTCTCAACAATCATAATTATAAAACCAATGGTCTCAGACCATTCCTCCTCCCCCGCTTCTGACTCTAAGCG
Organism: Acinetobacter sp. YH12219; assembly: GCF_013417875.1. Taxonomy (NCBI): domain Bacteria; kingdom Pseudomonadati; phylum Pseudomonadota; class Gammaproteobacteria; order Moraxellales; family Moraxellaceae; genus Acinetobacter; species Acinetobacter sp. YH12219. Next base: position 155,780 of record NZ_VPDC01000005.1, on the reverse strand, counting down.
GGTTTTTATTTGTTAAAACCTGAAAATTAGTGCCTTGTTTTGATTGTGATTTTCATTTGCTGTTCTATAAAACACTCGCTAAATTACACTTTGTTGTTTAAGATATTTCTATTCTAATATCGAATTTATATTGCTTAATTCGAGCTTTATTGCAGTTAAGGAGTCAGACATGAAAGGCAATCGTGATGTAATTAATCAGTTAAATCAGGTGCTTTATCATCATTTAACTGCAATTAACCAATATTTTCTTCATTCACGTATGTTTAACGATTGGGGCATTGAGCAACTGGGTTCTGCAGAATATAAAGAATCAATTCGTCAAATGAAGCATGCCGATAAAATTATTGAGCGCATTTTGTTTTTAGAAGGTCTGCCAAACTTACAACACCTAGGTAAGCTGTATATCGGCCAACATACGGTTGAAGTCTTAAATTGTGATGTGCGCAAAGTCAAAGAGAACATTGAAGCCATTCAAGCAGCAGTGAAACTAGCAGAAGAGCAGTTAGATTATGTCACTCGAGATCTAGTTCAAGAGATTTTAGAAAAAGAAGAAGAATGGTTGGATTGGACGACGACTCAGCTAGATTTGGTTGAATCTGTTGGTACTGAAAATTATATTCAGAGTCAGATTTAAACTTAATTCATAAGTATAAAAAACCTGCTTAAGCAGGTTTTTTATACTTATTTTGAATACCGCAAGTCTACAATTTTTACAATTTCCGCCTTATCTTTATCAATTAAAACAACTAAAGGTAAAGCATATGTTTCTAACGGTAACCACGCTGTCGCATGGGGGTTTTCCTTTAAAATTTTTTCAACCTCTAATTTAGAGTTTACCTCATAAAGTTCAGATATATTCCTGGCTTCTTGACGCAAATCATGACTCAGCCGCTTAAGCGGCGTGTAGCGTTCTGGAAATTGCGCCAATGACGTTCCATTTAATAGTGATGACATTTGCTCAACTTGCCGCTGTTCAGCATTTTCAGCTTGTTTTACACCCACAAATTGCGGGTAAAGCAACGATGGCCTGGAAAATTCATGTTCGACCGCTGTATCAGCATTAGTTTGCATTTCATTATTACGAACCAGCTCAAATTTATCTGCATTAAAAGCAATCCATACGGGACGGGCTTGCGCAATACTATAAACACCATAACAAAGAGCAGAGATTTGTATCAATATAATGAACGTCAAATCAAATTTTAATGTCTTTTTCCCTTCTTTAAAGACTAAAACCCCCAACAATGGCCCCAAAATCACATCAATGATCAGCAGCATCAGAAAAATATGAGTAACACCAACTGCCTTGGCTAACGGTGATGGATACCATACAAAAAAAACAAAGCTCATCACTAGCAATGCTGCAAATACAGAAATCAATAAATGGCTTAGAAAAAATTTTTGCCGCTTGGACATAGGCCAACTCTTAACACATAGGTAAACCTAATCTACGCAAATTTCAAACACAGTCAACAGGTTTTAGTTTAGCCGCAATTCCGCTAGACGTGCTGCAACGCCAGGTACCATTCAGATCACGGCTTAAATAAATTGAAGATCCATTAATAACCGTCGCTGAGTTTTGTAATTGACATACCAAGGCTTGAGGCGCATTACCTGTGTTATTAGGCGAGTTTACGGCATATATACACGTACTCGATTCAGCACCAGAAAAAAACATATTAGGAACATTAAAATCACTGCTTCCAGAAGCAGAACCATTATTAAGAATCAACTCATATTGAGGTTTTGCACCGTTTAATTCAGCAATAGCCACTGTTATCTGAGATTTAGCAACGTAATTTTGATACATAGGAATAGCTATTGCTGCCAACACACCAATAATTGCTATAACAATCATGAGCTCAATAAGCGTAAAACCTTTTTGCATTAGATTACCCTCTAAATAACAGCAACAATACAAAAAGTATGCCAAAATTTATTTTTATATATTTCAATAACATAAGACCAAAATAAATTATTTCACGTCAATAATTTACATTTTTTGTCACAAAGGTGAACTATTTATCTAAAATTTGATAAAACTTTTTTTCCAGCAAATTTTCATCAAATTTTTTATCTAAAAGTGAAGCTCCATTTCCAACCCACACTACCACCTCACCCGCCTCACTAATCGTAGTCAAAGAGGTTGCGGCGGGCAACCCGCCATTTCTAAAAAAAACCTTTTTAGATTTGCTGTCACGTTGATATACCCACATAGCAAAGCCATTACAAGATTTAAAAGTATTTATATTACAACTCTTTAAACTTTCATCACTAATATTCAATATATTATAGGGCTTCCTATTTAACATTGGCTTAATCAGCTGAGCTAACGCACTGGCGCTGCCAGTTAAGCCAGCAGATGAGGAAAGTTCATTAAAGTGAAAAGAATTATCATCTGACTCCATCCAAAAATCATTATTTCTAAAGTCGTATTTCACCTCATCGGCAAAATAATCTGAATCAATGAATTTAATATTATTTTGAATGAAATTATATTTCTGTGCCATATACTCACGGTAACTCATGGCTGATACACGCTCTATCACGGCACCTAATAGACAGCTATTACGGTTATCATATGCATAATATTCATTTGGATCTGAATCTAATTTTATTGCCAGCAATTTATTTAAATTTCTTGGACACCAAGGTGTTTCTCTTGTAGAGAACATGATGTCTTCACTTCTTAAGCGGTCAAACCCACTTCTTTGCTGCAGTAAATCACCAATCGTTATATTTTTTATACGCTCATCTTTAAAATTTTGATTCTGCAACTCATCAAATATACTCACAAAGGGGTCATTTAAATTAATTTTTTCTTGATTAAGCAAGTTAATAACAGCATCATTCGTTAAAATTTTCGTCATACTGGCATAGCGAAATCGTGTGTTCTCTGTCACTAATTTAGAAAACCCGGTTGTTCCGACCCATCCACTTTGACATGCAAATAATTGATTATAATCATTTATATATGCCAATTGATTAGATAGATTTTTCTGTTCCAAAATAATTTCACTTAATAAGCTGCGCATCCATTCTGGAGATTCATCTGAACATTGAATGGTCATTATTGATAAACGGGCCTGTACAGGGTAAATCAACCGCCAGAAACTATTTCGATCAATCAATATAAAATGTGCAGAAATACCTACTAATATTAAAGTAAATATAATAAATACAAATTCATAAAATTTCAGTTTTCTAATTTTCATAATTTAACTTTTTATATGCGAATGCTATAGCCACAAATAAACAAAATGTACTGATCGTAACAACGTAATATGCTCCACCATTAAACAATGATGCAACAAAAATATTTATAGTTACAGCTACGCATATAGCATAGATAGCATTAGTTTTCTCATAACGAAATTTTTTAAAAATTTTATATAAAAGCATACTCAAAAATATTAAACCCATAAGCCCAAACTCAACCAAAATTTGTAAAATTGAATTATGAGCTTGCGCTGTCAATCTATTGTCTCCTTGATAAAATCCTAATTCTTTTACAGACTCTGCTCCAAGCCCCCAAAGAGGATGATAACTAAACCATTCAAAAATTGTTTTATATAATTCGACCCTATTTGAAGAAATACTATTTAAACTATTACCCGCAGAACGGCTAAAAGCACTAAAAAAACCTACATTAAATTGTGTAGTTTGAAAAAATAAAGTTAACACCGCAGAAATTACACATATAAAAACTATATAAATTAAATTACTGACTCTTTTTCTTAACAAAAAAAATAAAAATAAAATTGAAGGGAAAATACCAATATAGGCAGCCCTAGATCCAGTCCAAAATACGCAAGTTAAAATAATTATACTAATTAAAAGCCAAAACAGTTTGGCTTTCTTTCCGATTGCAGTTAAAAAAAGAAAAAGCGCACAAAGAAAAGAAATAGATATATAATCAGCTAAATGCCTAATATTGCTAAAAAAAGGAATCCCATTTATCCAGTTATATTTCGCAGGAATCTCCTCAGAAAACCAGATATTCAGCAAAATTATTGTATGAAATAGACCGAGCGCAGCAATAACAGCAATAACACTTCTAATATTAACAATTCTATTAACAATAACAATATAAGATAAATATGAAAATAATAAACATGCCGCTATGGCATAATATCTTAGCCATACATCCGCATTATTTTTAAATTCAGTATAAAAACATGAGATAAAAAAACTAATCATCATAATCAAAATCGGATAAAGAACCTCCTTATTAATATTAGATATCATCTCTTTACGAAAGAAAAAAAACATCAATATAAATAAATACAGAAATCCATATGAAATATCCTTGTTATTTTGTATTCCAGCCCCTGTACTCCCCACTCCTATATATATAATTGTGAGATAAAAAAATATAATCGTTAAATATTTTTTTATATTTATCAACTCAAGCATTACTTAACCTTAAACTTCAAAATGGAAACCTGATTTTCAAAAAAAACTGTCTTATTTTCACCATATGTTGGCGCCTCATGATCTCCAACAACAATTACATCTACACCCTTCATTTCCGGTTTTACTATTAGCTCCCCCAAATAGTAAAAAAACTGTTTTTGCAATTTCAAATTACGGCAACTTGAAGAGTTATTTTCTATATTGTACTTAGCACAATTAAAATGATCTTTCTTTAGGTCATTTAAATCATAATTTACGTGCGTGTTTAAAGTTAACCAATAAAAGAAAACATTTTTCTCTCTAAATGCATTTGCAACAAACTGATTTAAATCTCTATCACAAAAACCTGGAAATGAATAACATCTTGAATTTAGATTGTTTACTGTATCTCTAAATATTAATGCATCAAACCCTGCTTTTGGGTACCAATATTTACGATCATACATAGCTCCAGTAGCCCCATGCATTGCATAGGTGTGGTAACCCTTTTTTTTATATATATTTGGTAAACAATTTTCAAAACCTTTTATTTGATTTTTTAAATTAAAATGTTTTAAATCTTTTTGACATAACTCTCTAATTTCAGCATTAATCGTAAATCCATTCACATTCATAGCGCTCAAGGCGTAATATTCGACTAAATTATTTTTTATTATATCGCTAACTATATCAATATTTATTGAACTATCTAATGCACGCCCCCATGATTCATTAACAATTAATAGTATTTTATTTCTTTTATCATCAACTTGAAACAGATCTTCTGATGCAGATTTTAATTTTATATCATTAAATGCATCACCTTCAATGCTAAATCCTTGTATAAAACCATCGCTTCGCAACTCATAAGCATTCAGCAATTGGGACTGAACTATATATTTTGAATCATTTTTCCACAATCTATTACTTTCAATATCAAAAAAATAATTTTGTATAACCAATAAAAATAATAATATATTAAATATTAAAAATATAAACACTTTTTTTATTTTCAAAGTAAGCATATTTAGTAATGCAAAATAAGTACATATAAAAAACAGAAAAAACACAGGAATTAAAAAATTAATCCAAGATGAAAGCAATGAAAACTTAACTAAATAGATTAAATCCCCGAAACGGATAAAAGGAAAAATTTGTGAGAATATATTAACAAAATCAAAAAAATTTAAAAAAATAAAAAAAACAATAGCCCATGTTTTACGTCCATAAATATAAAGAAGTACAGGAAAAAAGTAATCAATATTAATATAAATTCTATTTGTATTTAATATAAATGACAATATCCCCCAAAATAAATTTGGGCTGATTACAATTAAAATATTATAAACGTATTTCATAATTGAAACCAAAAAAAGAGGGTTTCCCCCTCTTTTTTCAATTCTTAAAAATTAAGAACCTGAACCAGCACAACCTGATGGACGATATTTCGGTTCAACTGTAGTTGAACATGTCCAAGCGCCTGTATCACCATCACGTGTCCAACTTAAATTACGTTTATTCTCTGCCTGTAATGCTTGTGCTGCGCTGCCACCGAAACGAGCTTCAATTTTACTATCTTCTACACCAGCTCCTAAAGTCACTTTTAAAGCCTCAGTCCCCTGTATAGCTACTGCTTCCCCTAACAAGTTACTGTTTGTCCAGCCAAGATCACACTGAGCTGCAGTAGCAGCTTGGCCAGCAGTAGGCAATGTTGTTTTTCCATCAAGTAAACAGCTTTCAATCGCTGTTTTTAAACTACTAGTTTCAGACATCACACGGCTAACTTGTGATTTAGCAATGTAGTTTTGGTACTGAGGAATCGCAATCGCAGCAAGAATACCGATAATTGCAACAACGATCATTAATTCGATAAGGGTGAAACCCTTTTGAACTGATTTCATAACATTCTCCACAAATGTTTTTTAATTTAATTATTTAATAAAGCTATGTAGCTTGTTTTATAAATAGCACAGAGCGTGCCAAGATTTATTATAGTGAAAATGACAGAAAAAACAGCACTTTAAAAAAATATTTTTATTTTTTGTAATCATTACGTCTCTTTTTGTGTTTAAAAGTGACGATTTGTGTCACTTTATCACCGTTTTTTAGCGCAAAATAATGGGCTCATTTGCAATTTCATTCGTTCTATCTACTGACTTCCCTGCATAAAAGTGATCCATCACTTCACCAATCTCTTTTACACCTGCCGTCAAAGCTGTTCGGTATTGTTTATTTTGCATGTTTTGGATAATTCGCGCGCAAATATCCTGCCACACTTGGGCATCAGTTGCCTGCCTCATTCCACGATCAATCACAATTTCCACCTGACGTTCACACAAGTTTAAATAAAGCAAAACACCACTATTAAATTCCGTATCCCACACACCCAGTTCAGCAAAGAGCTGTTCAGCACGTGCACGGGTATTTTGATAATAGGCTTGGTTTGACGGAATATGCCCTTCGATCACCACCTGTATTTCACCTACATGCCCATGTTCAGCTTCTGTCACCGCTTGCGCAATAGCCTGTTGATCTTGCTTATTAAAAAACCGGTTTGCTGCAGGCATATAAAAGAAGTGCTTCAACCAGCGTTTAAAACTTGGTTGTTGTATTTCCTGTGTTTTAGGACAGGTGACAATTTCTGTTGTTTCTGTTTTCGTTACCATGAACCTGATGCTCCCCCACCGCCAAAACCACCACCGCCTCCGCTATAGCCTCCACCACCAAAACCACCACCTCCACTACGGCCTCCACCGCCCCCACCACCAGCAAGAAACATTTGAAAAATGGTTTGAGCAATAGCCGTAATCAGTAAAAAGAAAATTGCTCCACCCATCAACAGACTGGTGAGTAGACCTGCACCATTGACCAAACCCGCAACGGTACCTGCAACAGCAGCAGTTGATGCACTTAAGCGCTTACCCACAATAAAGGATGCAAAAATACCAATCACCAAAATGATGAGAACCGTTGTAAACGTTTTCTCTTTGGCTTGTTGCTCGTGTAAGGCTTGTTCCTGACGTTCTTTCAGCTCTTGGGCCGCTAGAGCGGCAACTTCAGGGTCTTGATTTAAAATATGGGTTATTTCTGTTAAGCCAGCATCTATGCCTTGAGCATACTGAGCTTGCTTAAAATACGGCGTGATTTGATTACGGATAATTCGACTAACGATGATATCGGGCATGATTCCTTCTAACCCATAACCCGTTAATATTTGTATGCGACGATCATTCACAGCGATCGCCATCAATATCCCGTTGTCACGTTTTGCTGAACCGAGTTGCCATTTTTCTGCAACACGCATGGCATAATCAAAAATATCTTCTTGACCCGTGGTTGGTACAATCACGATACCAACTTGTGCCTTGCCTTGTTCGTGTAACTGTAGAATTTTCTGACTAATGGCTTGCTTTTCAGCAGCAGAAAGTAAATTTGCCTGATCAACCACAGGTTCATTTAGCGTCGGCAAGCCACGAATCGACTCGCCATCTGCCATATCATTGGCAATATTCGGCTGCTGAATTTTGATTTCAGGCTGTGTTGTTGTTTCTTTTTGCGTAGCTGACTGCTGATCTTTTAATATTTTACCGACAACAACAGTTTCAGTATCCATATCTGTAGCGGTGGCAGTTTCTGCATGTGTGAAACCCACCACACACAATAAGCATGCTAAAACCATGCGCTGCAACCACAACAAACCTGTATGTTTTAGCTCAAAATCCACCATCAGCCCACCTCACAATGCAGTGACGCCAATTAATTAAAATCAACTTTCGGTGCAGTTTGCGCACTTTGCTCTGCGCTAAAGTTAGGCTTGGTATCCATACCAATGACTTTAGCTGTCATCACTTGCGGGAACTGGCGTGCATAGCCGTTAAAGTCTTGTACCGTAGTAATGTAGCGATTACGTGCGACAGCGATCCGGTTTTCAGTGCCTTCAAGCTGTACCTGTAAATCACGGAATTGCTCATTGGCTTTTAAGTCTGGATAATTTTCCGAAACAGCAATTAAACGTGAAAGTGCGCTGGTCATCTGCGCTTGAGCTTCTTGATATTTTTGGAACAGTGCTGGATCTTCCAAAACTTCCTTATCCACTTTTAAGCCTGCAACATTGGCACGTGCTTGAGTCACTTCAGTCAGTACTTGTTCCTCATGTTTCGCGTAGCCTTTTACCACATTCACAAGGTTAGGTACCAAATCTGCACGGCGTTGATATTGGTTTTGCACTTCAGACCATGCTGCTGTAACGGCTTCGTCTTTAACTTGTAATGTGTTATAGCCACAACCACTGAGGGTCAATGTACTGACTAATGCGATTGCGAGCATGCTTTTTTTCATTGAATTCATAACCCTTAACCTCAAGTATTTATTTGTAATTGTTTAAATAAATTCATTCTAACCCTATTTTTCGAATGAATTATGTATTTTCTTTGTGATTAAATTCATCTACTCCTAAAATATTCAGCATTAAAAAAAGCCCACAACTTGGGCTTTTTTTTTACATTTTGAATTAACTATACAATTGCGGTGTAATTTCAGTCTGAAAACTTTCCATTTGATATTCATCAGCAAGGCGTTCTTTCCAATATTTCACGATCTGACTGTAATCAATTTCGCTCGGATGGAATTCTGCTTTGTAATATGACAAATATTCTGGCGTCAATTGAATAAACATTTTTGCCAATAAATACGCCCCGAATATATTTCCACCAACCTTCGGCAAACTTTTTTTCTTATCCTGCATAAATAGCTTCGTTGCAGAATAAAACGTAAGACTTGCAAAACCCGTGGTCACACTGCGCATAATCATGCGACGTATTTTGTCATCACCATAGACATGCTGGTATACATCGAATGCTACCGCACGATGCTCAATCTCTTCAATCGCATGCCACACCCAAAGTTTCACTGCATCATCATCTAAAGTACTGAGCACTTCAGGATGTCTTAAAATATAGCCACCAAGCAAAGCGGTAAAATGTTCAAATGCACAGGTAATTGCCAACTGTATTTTTGGATGTAAATTTTTTACATAGCTGTCTTTACGTGCCAGCCATGCTTGGAAACGATCTAAATTATAGCTTTCACTGCGCCAAGCATCGTTAAATTCAGCATAGGCTTTGGAATGCATCGCTTCTTGTCCAATGAATGCTGCGATCTCAGCTTGCAATTTTTCATCACTGACTTTATCGCGTACATTGCGCACGCTATGCACAAAGAATTGCTCACCAATGGGAAAGGTCGATGACAATGCCGTCAACAAATGCGACATCACCGGTGAGTTGGCAAAATAATGCCGGCGAATCGCTTTAGGATTGAATTGTGCTCGACGTACCGTTATGCCAATAGCTTTAGGACGATTTAGATATGTTTTTTGTGTCGTCACTTGCGTCATGGTCGCTTCCTAAGATTTAGATCATGATCGCAGTATGTAATTCCTAAGCTCTTTCACACATGGCAAAATGTGCTAGCACACTTGCATAATTCACCATTCTAAAGCGCTGTCTGACAACTTTTCAGCGTATATATCTGCAAAATCCATTTACGTGTTATTTGAGGTAAATTCCAAAAAATAAAAAACCCGCCGAAGCGGGTTTTTTGAATGAATCCAGTACAATCACTGGCATGTCATGACTTAAACATCTAAGTAGTCAAGAATACCTTCAGCAGCTTGGCGACCTTCCCAGATTGCGGTTACCACAAGGTCCGATCCACGTACCATATCACCGCCGGCAAAAATTTTCGGATTCGATGTTTGGAACTTAAATTCTTGCTGTTCAGCAGCAATGACGCGGCCTGAACCATCCATACCGATGTTTGATGTTGTAAACCAATCTGCAGGGCTGGTACGGAAACCGAAGGCAAGCAATACCGCGTCTGCTGGTAAAATTTCTTCTGAACCCGGAACTGGTTCAGGGCTACGACGACCGCGACTATCAGGTGCGCCAAGCTGTGTAGTCACAACTTTAACACCCGTCACTTTGCCATTTTCACCCACAATTTCAATCGGCTGACGATTAAATTGGAAATCCACACCTTCTTCGCGCGCATTTTTCACTTCACGACGTGAACCCGGCATGTTTTCTTCGTCACGACGGTAGGCACAAACAACCGATTCGGCACCTTGACGGATCGAGGTACGGTTACAGTCCATTGCAGTATCACCACCACCCAGAACAATCACTTTTTTGCCTTCCATGCTGATGTATTCAGATGGATCTTTTTCCCAACCTTGCGTACGGTTGACATTGGCAATCAAGAAATCCAGTGCATCATGCACACCAACAAGGTCTTCACCAGCGAAACCGCCCTTCATGTAGGTATAGGTTCCCATACCCATGAATACAGCGTCGTAATCAGCCAATAGCTGATCAATGGTCACATCTGTACCAATTTCAGTATTGAGACGGAATTCAACGCCCATGCCAGAGAAAATCTCACGGCGACGTTTCATCACATCTTTTTCCATTTTGAATTCTGGAATACCAAATGTCAGCAAACCACCAATTTCAGGACGTTTGTCGAATACAACTGGCTTCACACCATTACGTACAAGAATATCGGCACAGCCAAGACCAGCAGGGCCCGCACCAATAATCGCAACTTTTTTGTCTGTCCACTTAACGTGTGACATATCTGGGCGCCAGCCCAATGCAAAGGCTGTATCGTTAATGTATTTTTCAGCATTACCAATGGTGACTGCACCAAAGCCGTCATTTAGCGTACACGCGCCTTCACATAAACGGTCTTGCGGGCACACACGACCACAAACTTCAGGCAAGGTGTTGGTTTGATGACACAATTCTGCCGCTTGGAAAATGCGACCTTCTGCAATCAGTTTTAACCAGTTTGGAATGTAGTTATGTACTGGACATTTCCATTCACAATACGGGTTACCGCAACCTAAGCAGCGGTGTGTTTGGTTTTTTGCAACTTCAGCTGTAAACGGTTTATAGATTTCCACAAATTCTGCTTTGCGGACAACTAGATCTTTTTTCTCTGGATCTTGGCGTGCTACATCCAGGAACTGAAAGTCATTATTTAGGCGCTCTGCCATGTCTCTCTCCGTGGGTAGGTGTAAGCATGTTTGGACTTACACCTGCCTATCAAATCTGCAGTAGTGGAATTATTGTGGATCAGCTTGAGTTGTTTTCAACAAAGTCTGCAAATTAGCAGCTTTTGGTTTCACAAGCCAGAATTTACGGCTATAGAAGTCAAACTCGTTGCGGATCTTATACGCCCAAGCACTACCTGTTTCTTTAATATGTTCATCTAAGATACGGCACAAGAACTCTTTGTGTTCTTCCATCGATTCTGTAGAGATACGGTTCAATTCAATCAGTTCGTGGTTGTAATGGTCAACAAAGTCATTATCAAGGTCGAGCACATAAGCGAAACCGCCTGTCATACCCGCACCAAAGTTATGACCCACTTTACCCAATACAGTCACGATACCACCTGTCATGTATTCACAGCAGTGGTCACCTGCACCTTCAATCACAGCAAACGCACCTGAGTTACGTACTGCAAAACGCTCGCCTGCTGTACCTGCAGCAAACAATTTACCACCTGTTGCACCATATAAACAGGTGTTACCAATGATCGCCGTGTTTTGCGTTTGGAACGGTGAACCTTTCGGTGGGAAGATTGAGATACGACCGCCAGCCATACCTTTACCCACGTAGTCGTTCGCATCGCCTTCTAGGCTGATGTGTAAACCACCGGCGTTCCAAACACCCAATGACTGACCTGCAGTCCCTGTTAATTTAACTTTAACAGGATGCGCTTCCATACTGAGGTTGCCATAACGTTTTGCAATCTCACCCGAAATACGCGCGCCTATTGAGCGATCACAGTTACCAATTGTGAAGCTATATTCACCGCCTGTACCTGCTTCAATCGCTGGCAGCATTTCAGCTACCATTTTCTCAGCCAATAAGCCTTTATCAAATGGTGCATTACCTTGTACTTCACAGTACTGTGCTTTGCCTTCAGCCGCAGGATGCGATTGGAGTAATGCGCTCAAATCAAGGTGTGCATGTTTTTCAGTTTCACCTGGAAGCATTTCCAGTAAATCTGTACGGCCAATCAAGTCTTTCAAGCTTGCTACACCAAGCGCTGCCAGCCATTCACGCGTTTCTTCCGCAATAAAGTGGAAGAAGTTGATCAGCATTTCAGGCTCACCGATATAGTGTTCCTGACGTAAATGATCTTGTTGTGTTGCAACACCGGTCGCACAGTTGTTTAAGTGGCAAATACGTAGGTATTTACAACCCAATGCGATCATCGGTGTAGAACCGAAACCGAAACTTTCTGCCCCAAGAATCGCTGCTTTCACAACGTCTAGACCCGTTTTCAAGCCGCCATCAGTTTGTACACGGACCTTGCCACGCAGGTCATTCACACGAAGCGCCTGATGCGCCTCAGATAGACCAAGTTCCCATGGTGAACCTGCATGGTGAATTGAAGAAAGTGGAGAAGCCGCTGTACCACCGTCATAACCAGAAATGGTAATGAAGTCTGCGTATGCTTTTGCTACACCAGCCGCAATCGTACCAACACCCGGCTCAGAAACCAGCTTAACGGACACCATCGCCTGTGGGTTAACTTGTTTTAAATCGAAAATTAACTGTGATAAATCTTCGATTGAGTAGATGTCGTGATGCGGCGGTGGAGAAATTAAAGTCACACCTGGTACTGAGTAACGTAAACGTGCAATTAAGCCATTCACTTTACCGCCCGGCAACTGACCACCTTCACCTGGTTTTGCACCTTGCGCCACTTTAATTTGAAGGACTTCTGCAGAAGTTAGATATGCAGGGGTCACACCAAAACGGCCAGATGCAATTTGTTTGATTTTCGAGTTACGAATAGTGCCATAACGCGCTGGGTCTTCGCCGCCCTCACCCGAGTTCGAACGACCACCAATGGTATTCATAGCGATTGCAATGGCTTCGTGTGCTTCAGGCGATAATGCGCCTAAAGACATCCCAGCCGAGTCAAAACGTGGTAGAATTTCTTCCACGGATTCAACTTGATCAAGCGCAATTGAATTATCAGTTTTAAGTTTGAATAAGTCGCGAATCGTTGCGATTGGACGGTTATTCACTAGCTCTGCGTATTCTTTAAAGTCCGCATAATTACCAGAACGCACAGATTTATGCAGCGCATTGATCACGTCTGGGTTAAATGCGTGATATTCCTTACCGAATACAAATTTCAGCATACCGCCTTGATCGATTGGCTTACGTGATTTCCATGCCAAATCTGCCAATTTTTTCAAGTCATTTTCTAGATCAGAGAATGTTGCGCCTTTAATACGGCTCGGTACGCCAGTAAAGCATTTTGCAACCACTTCATCAGAAAGGCCGACCGCTTCAAACAACTGACCGCCACGGTAAGAGGCAACAGTAGAAATACCCATCTTAGAAAGTACTTTCAATAAGCCTTTCTCAATACCTTTACGGAAGTTAGCTTGCGCATGGATTGGGTCACCCAACAATTCGCCTTTCGCGATCAAGTCATTAATCACGTCATATGCAAGGTAAGGATAGATCGCTGTCGCACCGAAACCAAGAATCACCGCAAACTGGTGTGCATCACGTGCTAAACCAGTTTCGACAATGATGTTGGCATCTGTACGAAGACCCACATTGATTAAATAGTGGTGAACCGCGCCAGTTGCCATCAATGCATTTGCAGGTAAGAAACCTTGACGGATTTTCTTATCAGACAATACAAGCAATGTTTTTCCGTCGCGAATCGCTTGTGCAGATTCTTCACAAATACGCGCGATAGCAGCTTCTAAGCCTTCAGCTTCTGCATAGTTCAGGTCGATGTCTGCAATTTCGTAACCTTTACGACCAAGAGTACGAATTTGATGCATTTTCGAATTTGACAGTACTGGGCTTGAAATGATCAGACGATCTGCATGCTCTGGACCTTGTTCAAATACATTTTGTTCACGGCCAAGACATGTCTCTAATGACATTACGATCGATTCACGTAATGGATCGATTGGCGGATTCGTAACCTGAGCGAACTGCTGACGGAAATAGTCAGACACATGGCGCACCTGACAAGACAATACTGCCATTGGCGTATCGTCACCCATTGAGCCCACGGCTTCCTGACCACTTTCAGCGATTGGACGAAGCAATTGGTCACGTTCTTCAAATGTCACCATGAACATCTTTTGTGAAGCTTTCAGGTCATCACCTTTTAAGCCTTGATCACATAAATATTCTTCCAGCTCTGGACTGCCTTGTACACGTACTGAGTTTTCACGTAACCACTGACGGTACGGACGCATACGTTTGAGGTGATTACTCACATCTTGAGTATCGAGCATTTTGCCGGTAAAGGTATCGATCACCAAGATTTGACCCGGACCGACACGACCTTTAGACACAACGTCTTCAGGTTCATAACCCCAAACACCAATTTCTGATGCCAAGGTGATGTAACCATTTTTAGTAATTACCCAACGTGCTGGACGTAAACCATTACGGTCAAGCATACAAATCGCATGACGACCATCTTGAATTACCAGACCTGCTGGACCATCCCAAGCTTCCATATGTTTCGAGTTGAATTCATAGAATGCACGTAAGTCCGCATCTAAAGTTTCAACGTTTTGCCACGCTGGTGGAACCAACATACGTAGCGCACGGAACAAGTCCATACCGCCGCCGACAAGGATTTCCAACATATTATCTAAGCTTGAAGAATCCGAACCTGTACGGTTTACAATTGGGTTCAGCTCAGTTAAACCTGGCAATAATGGGTTTTCAAATTTTGGTGTACGCGCCATCGCCCAGTTACGGTTTGCGGTAATGGTGTTAATTTCACCATTGTGTGCTAAGTAACGGAACGGCTGAGCCAATGGCCAACGAGGCAAAGTATTAGTTGAGAAACGCTGATGGAATACAACAATGTGTGACTTTAAACGCTCATCAGCAAGATCGGTATAGAAGTCAGCAATGGCTGCTGGCATCATCAAACCTTTATAGCTGATCACAGTTGAGCATAAAGTGGTTACATAGAAGTATGGGTCAGCAGTCAGTTGTTGTTCTGCACGACGACGTGCCATCACCAACTTACGGTTGAATTCAACCTCTGAAACACCCATTGGGCAATTCACGATAATTTGTTCAAATGCAGGCAATGACTGCATCGCGATTGAACCCAACGCATCGTTATTGGTTGGCACAACACGCCAAGCGATGACTTTACAACCTTCGTCTTCGATTTCTTTGGTTAAAATTTGTTTTGCATGTGCGGCTAATGCAGGGTCTAGATTTAGAAATACCGTACCCACAGCAAAGATTTCACTCAATGTAATGTCACTGAGTTTTTTCGCTTCTTCACGGAAAAATTCTTTTGGCATAGCAAGGAGTAGACCACAGCCGTCACCGGTTTTACCATCTGCGGCAATACCACCACGGTGGGTCATACAACTTAAACTATGCATTGCGGTTGTGACGAGATCATGGCTTGCATCACCCTGCATATGGGCGATTAAACCGAAACCACAGTTATCTTTAAACTCATCCGGTTGGTATAAACCTTGAGCGGGAGCTACAGTATTAGGCGATGGCATGTGCATAGCGTACCCTTCTTTTCTTTACAGCTCTTTCGAGCACTTAACAAACTAATTTCTTGTTGCGATTCGTCTTAACTTACTCACATGAATTGTTCTGTCGAGCAAAATTATTTCTTATTCACACCCTTAAGATAAACCGAATTCATCTTAGATGCATGAATAAAAGTCAAATTTTCTGCTTTTGCAGTTCAGATCAGGGATAACGACTGGATTAATGACTTCGCACTTTTATCGAATCATTTTCGCGCCAAAACAGGGAGAAAAGTTCAATTTACGCACCAATTAAGCAATTTATATGCCAACTTGATGCATTTTCTCCTAAGATGGCTGATTACAAGCATTTTTTAGTTATAACAAATAATTCAAATTGTTCTTTTTTTATTTTATGCACTTTTTCTGTGCAGTTTAGACTTTTCCTAAGATGTCTTGCGCTATTTTAGAACTAATTAAATGGATCGGTTACTTCTTGTTCTACCGGTGCAGGTTTTGGACGTGGTGCATCTACACTACTTTGTGATTTTTGCACATCAATCACATTTCCTTCAGCATCACGACGAGTCACCGTAGTACTTGTCGTTGCATTAGTTGGTGTTGTTACCGTCGCTGCAGCCGCCGCTTTTCGTGCGGCAATTTGAGCTTCGTCAATTTTCGGTAAAGGCACAGATTTTAATTTAACAGCATATAACTTTTGACTCGACGACATTTCTTCCGTGCCCAAATCATTCACATATGCTTGATATTGTTTAAATTCCACAACCTTAGGTTTAATTGATGCAGGCAAAGCAATATTGAGGCTCGACATTGCAGTTTTCGCATCATTTTGCGAGGAATATGGTCCTGTTAAAATGACGTATTGCTCAGGATGGTCTTCACCAGAAAGACGTAGATAAATAAATTTGTGACGCTCAGGCTGCTTGCGTAAAAAGCTTTTTAAAATATCTTCTTCAGAAACCCTAAATAATTCAATACCATAAAGCTTGGCAGAATCATTAATAAATTTAGTGCCGCGGAATTCTGGTTCATGTTGAGCTGTAGCAACCACACGGGTCGTCATATCAAGCGGACGCACTTCGTCATTTAATGCACCAAGATGGGACATTGCTGCCACTTTCTCTGGCTGAATTTGTAAATCGACTTCGGTTTCCGCTTGTTTTTCAACTTCAACCAATTCTTTGGTATCTGTAATCGCCCAAAAAACCAATGCAGCGAACAGACACACAGCCCCACCCACCAACCATGTGTAGTGATGAACTTTTTGCCATTGAGACTGCCGCGCTGCCATGATGTACCTACTCTGCCTGATTTGCCAAAATTGCCTGTTTCATTAACTCAACATCAAACTCTTTGGTGATGATGGCCTGACCTAATGATTTCAGTAAAATAAGTCGTAATTGCCCATTCAATACTTTTTTATCGTGGGACATATACGCCAAAAATTCTTCTAGCGGAATTTTAGGGCAAACTATCGGTAATTGTGCACGTAAAATGATTTTTTTTGTACGTTCTAAATCTTCAGCAGTGATCCAGCCCATACGACGGGACAAATCTGCAGCCATCACCATACCAGTTGCAACGGCTTCACCATGTAGCCATTCACCATATCCTAAGTATGATTCAATCACATGACCAAAGGTATGACCCAAGTTTAATAGCGCACGTTCGCCTTGTTCTTTTTCATCATTGGCAACAATACGCGCTTTATGGGCACATGAACGATATACCGCTTCAGCCAACAAAGTTGCATCACCTGCAACTAAAGCATCCATGTGCTGTTCAAGCCAAGCTAAGAATTCAACATCACCTAACAATGCATATTTGATCACTTCAGCCAAACCTGCAGAAAGTTCACGCGCCGGCAAAGTTTTTAATTGCGCCATATCAGCAAGGACCACTTGGGGTTGCTGGAAAGCGCCAATCATGTTTTTACCCAGTGGATGGTTAATCCCGGTTTTTCCACCGACACTTGAATCCACTTGAGAAAGTAACGTCGTCGGCACTTGAATAAAATATACACCACGTTGATAGCATGCAGAAGCAAAACCGGTCATATCCCCAATGACACCACCACCTAATGCCAAAACCGTACAATCGCGGTTAAAGCCTGCTTCGAGCAAGGCATCAAAAATTAAATTCAAATGGTCTAAATTTTTATACTTTTCACCATCAGGCAAAATACATGTTGCAACAGCTTTCCCTAATGCCTCAATTGCATCCACATAATGTTTTAAATAGAGCGGAGCAACTGTGGTATTAGAGACAATCATCACTTGTTTACCCTGAATATAAGGCTCAAGTAAAGTTTGTGGATCGAGGTCACTCCCAATAAAAATAGGGTAGCGACGATCACCAAGTTCAACATGTAAGGTTTGCATGAATTTAACCTTTTTCTAACGAGATATATTTTGTGAAACAATTAAATTAAAAATTTTTTGCGCTAGATCTCGCGCGGCACCTTGATTGGTTTCAATAATATAGTGCGCGACTTCACGATAAAGCGGATCACGGGCAGCCAATAAATCTCGTAGCTTTTGCTCTGGATTTTCCACTTGAAGAAGTGGGCGATTTTTGTCGCGGTAGGTTCGTTGTAACTGAATTTCCACCGGAGTATATAGATAAACAACAATACCACGTTGTTTTAAAAATTCACGATTTGGGGGCTGAGTCACAGCACCACCGCCAGTCGCTAAGACCAGTTGTTTCTTTGCAGTTAACTCATCAATGACATTCGTTTCACGACTTCTAAAGCCTTTTTCCCCTTCCTTTTCAAAAATCCAAGGAATGGTCGCACCTGTTTTACGTTCAATTTCATGATCACTGTCTAGAAATTCACGTCCTAACAATTCTGCTAAATGTCGCCCTACGGTTGTTTTTCCTGCCCCCATTGGCCCTACCAAATAGATATTTGGTAGGGTTTCAAACTCTTTGCTTGGCAAGGAGTCACCTATTTCTTTTGTTAAATTGAAAATATATTAATGATTTCTGGTAACACTGTCATTAACAATTCGCGGAGTAACAAAAATCAGGAGCTCTGTCTGTGCGCTAGTTTTCACATTATTTTTAAATAAGTTTCCGAAAACCGGCAAATCCCCCAAAAAAGGTACTTTGGTATATTGATTTTGTTGAATGTCATCAAAAATACCACCTAGGACCACTGTTTCACCATCACCGACTAAAACATTAGTCTCAAGTTTATTGGTATTAATTAAATAACCAGCCGCGGTTAATCGACCAACAGTATCCTTGTTAACTTTTAAATCCATCTGTACCCTCCCATCTGGCGTAATACTTGGGGTCACTTCCAGTTTCAAGTTTGCATCAACAAAACTAGTTGTCGTACCACCTTCAGCACTCCAACTTTGATACGGAATTTGATCGCCTCTTAAGATTGTTGCTTTTTGCTTATCACCCGTTAAAACTTTTGGTGCTGCTAAAACTTCACCGTGACCATCCGATTGTAAAGCTGTAAGTTGTAGATCAAGCATAAAGTCTGAAATTTTAAGCAACCCAAAACTAAAATTTCCTGCTGATGCCGTCCCTAAATCTACCGCTAAATCTAACTTTGGAGAATAATCTCCACCCCAAACATTTGATCCATTAGCACCACCACTTAAACTCGGATTATTACGCTGTATACCCCAGTTAACACCGAGTTCTCTCGAAAATTCTGTTTGAGCGGTCACAATTCTTGTTTCAACCATGACTTGTTTGACAGCAACATCTAATAGATCAATCATCTTACGAACTTTATCAATATTCTCAGATGTATCATTAACAATAAGTGTATTGGTCCGGTTATCAGAAACTACACTACCTCTTGGGCTCAGCATACTTTCTAATGCAAGTGATGTACCTCCTGCTGTGCCATTCGACTCGGCTCCTTTTCCATCTCGGGAATCTTCTAATAATTTTAAAATATCTGAAGATTTCGCATAGCTCAGCTGAATATATTCAGTTTGAATCGGCGCTAATTTTATTCGCTGTGCAAGTGCTTTTGCTTCATCATCTTCCGCTTTAATCAACTCAGATACAGGTGCGATCCAAATCACATTACCATTACGACGTTTATCTAAATTCTTGGTTTTCAACACGATATCTAGCGCTTGATCCCAAGGCACATCTTTTAAGCGAAGTGTAATATTTCCTTGAACCGTATCAGCAGCAACCATATTGATTTCAGTGAAATCAGCCAAAAGTTGCAGCACACGACGTACTTCAATATCTTGGAAGTCTAATGAAATCTTCTTACCGGTATAATGATTGGCAGCTTTAGGACGTAATGGATTCTTATCTTCCGGACGTTTCAAACTTACCGTTAATTTATTATCAGTTTGGTACGCCATATATTCATAGCTGCCCGTCGACTGAATGGTAATCACACCATTACCGCCATCATTATGTGCATCCACCGTTGCAACAGGTGTTGCAAAATCATTGACATTTAAACGGCGAGTCAAATGTGCAGGTACTTTATTGCCTAAAGTACGGATCACCACTTTACTGCCTTGCTGTTGAACATCAACGGGAGTATTTCCACCCAGTAAATCAACAACAACTTGACCTTCACCATTAGAACCACGGTGGAAACCAATATTTGAGATGCCCTGTTGCTGACGTTGTGCTACAGGCTGTACATAATTTGCAGCTTGTGCAGAGTTGATTTTTAAAATAAAGGTATTACCTTCAACACGCGTGGTAAAAGCACCAGCATTGGCTAAATTCACAGTTAAGCGCGCACGTTGTGCATCCGAACTCACATCCACAGTGCTCGCTTCAGCCGTTGCCACAGGAATTGAACTTTGTTTTAAATTTTGCTGTGCTTTATCAAAGTCTAAAACCAGTCGTGATGGTTGATCGAGTTGATAAGCTTGTGGTTGTGGCGGCAAGCCATTAAACATCACGCGAATTTCAGTCCCTTGACCTGGAATTTGCATTGGTACCACATTGGTTACACTCACCTGAGCATTGGCAACTTGCATCATCGCCATTGCAACAGCCCCCATCGAAAACTGACGAAACACATGATTCATTGTATTGCCATCCCCAAAAATAAAATCTTGTACACTATTCTTCATTTTTATTCCTTTAAGCTTAAGGTGCTGGTCCAATTAATATGAGACTTCTAGGACGCTCTACATATCCTTCTCGCCCATCCGGAATAATCTCAATCAAATCAATTTGAGTCGGGGTAATATTTACCACTCGACCATGATTGAGCCCCATATAACTTCCACGTTGAATACGCTCAACTTCACCATCAGGTGTCTGAATCAAGGCTAATATTTGCCCAGATTGGTTACGCATACTACCCTTCATATTCAGGGTTTCGAGTGCATAACTTTCCAAAGGTTGAGGCTGACGACTCAAGTTTGGATAAACACGCTTACCCGCCATGATTTTAAGTTCTGCTGCCAATGAACTTGGCAAGAACGGACTTTTTAATGAATGCGCTGCATAATTAAAAGTCTCGACAGGCACAAAATCTGGCGCAGGCTCAATCGCTAGTGGCGCTTGATTGCGTATATTTGCCATCTCTTGATTAACCACATCAATTCGTGATTCACAACCTGCTAATACCAATCCAACCATCACAGAAAGTGCCAATTTATTCATTTTCATTTTGGAGCCTCCTGTGTACTTGCTGAATCTGCAGCTTTCGCAGCACTTTCAGTATTTCCTTCGTAACGATATGTTTTCGCAGAAATGACATAATCAATTTTTGGAATATCTGAGTTCTTTTCTTTATTTTCAGTTGCTGTAATCGTTAAATTATGCAAAGTCACAATCCGTGAAAGCCCGGCAATGCCACTAACAAATGAACCAAAGGCATGGTAATCACCCGTTGCTTCAATACGAATTGGCTGTTCCGTAAAGAACTCTTGCTTCACTTCAGGCTCAAGACGAATAATTTTAAATTTCAGTCCAGAATTCACGCCTGTTAAGTTGATATCTTCAACCAAACCTGGAATTTCAGTTTCTTTCGGCAATTGTTCTAATTGTTGATTAAAACGTGCTTCCATATCCTGCAACTGCAATTGATATTGTTGCAAATTACGTAGTTTTGAATCTTTTTCACGAAACTCATTCAACAAATTTTGTTCTTGTGCATTGCCACTTGAAATGGCTTCAATTTTGCCTTTAATCGCCAAGAAATAGCCCAAAATTGCCACAAGGATAATGATAAAAATCCAACATGTAATTTTGACTGAAATTGGCCAACTACCATAGTTATTCGGATCTAGCGTATTGAACTGCTGTACAAACTTATCAAAAGTCATTTTCTTTTTCGGAATGACCACAGCATCTTGATTCAATTGTTCAAATTCATCACGACTCATTTTGCAGCCTCCGGAGTTGGTTTTGCTGCAGTTTGTGCGTCAGATGTTTGCGCCGATGAAGCTGACTGTCCTGCATTTGCTGCTGGATCATTAATGGTCGGCTGCGCAATTTGCTCCAAATCAGCAGTCACAGTAAATGCACCATAAGATTCTTCTACGCGAGGAACCACTGACGTCGGCGCTTTGTCTTTTTTCTCTTCCGCCACAAGGAATGAGCTCATGAAGGCATTACGATACCAAGGTGATGCTTCCAAATTACGCAATAAATCTGCAACAGTATTTGGACTTTCCGCACGCCCTTCGATCATAAATTTGTCGCCATTACGCTCAAATTTTGTGATGTACATATTGGCAGGTGTCACACGAACCAATTCATCTACAAGATGTACCGCGATTGGACGTTGACCTTGTAAGCCTTGAATCAACTTCATGCGCTCAATAATGGCATTACGCTGTTCTTGCAAACCATCCAAAGACTTTAATTGAACATCTAAATTTTGGTTATGACTGATAATCAATTGGTTCGCTTGTTCTTGATCTTTTAATTTGTGATCAAAGTACAACCATGTTAAACCAACTCCAATTACCCCAATTAAGAAAGCCCCAATACAAAGTGCAATAAATTCTTTTTTTCGTTTCTCTCTTAGCTCATCACGCCAAGGGAGCAAGTTAATTTTTGCCATTAATCAAAACTCCTCAATGCTAGACCGCATGCCACCATGAGTGATGAGGCATCATTTTCAATTTTTTTAATATCAATTTGAGGTGAAAAACCCATTTGTAAGAATGGATTGGCAATCGTGACGCGGTAACCCAATTTTTGTTGAAGTAGTTTTGCAAGCCCCGGAATATTGGCATTCCCCCCTGCCAATAAAATATGGTCAATTTCGTTGAACTGTGAAGATGAAAAGAAGAACTGTAAAGAACGCGCTGCTTGTTGAACGACAGCTTCTAAGAAGGGTTCTAAGACTTCAACATCATAGTCATCTGGCAAGGCACGTGTTTTTTTCGCACGACCCGCTTCTTCGAAAGACAATGCATAGCGATTTTGAATTTCCTGTGTCAATTGTTTGCCACCAAACACTTGCTCACGGGTATAAATCACTTTGTTATTCTGCATAACAGATAAGGTCGTCATACTATGACCAATATCTAAAATACCCACGGTATTTACACCCATTGGCAAAGTATCTGAGAAAACTTTAAATGCATTTTCAATTGCAAAGCTTTCTACATCACCAATTTTTGGTGTAAGACCAGCAAGCTGAATGACTTCCGCACGCGCTTCAACATTTTCAATACGCGTAGCGACAAGCAAAACATTGACACGATTTGGGTTGGACAGACGATCTGGCAAGACCTCAAAATCAAGGCTCGCTTCATCAAGTGGGAACGGAATATATTGCTCAGCATCATCACGAATCTGAATTTCACGTTCATCATCGTTCATATCTGCGTCCATTTCGATGATTTTTGTAATCACCATCGACGTTGGAACCGCCAAAGCTGCATTAGTGGTCTGCGTATTGGCCAAATTAATTGCGCGCTCTAAACAGTCACCGACAGCTTCCGGATTCAATATGTTCTTTTCAACAACACTTCCTTCTGGTAATGGCACCAAAGCATAGCTTTCTACCCAATACCGCCCACTCTTTACAGAAAGTTCCAAAACCTTAACAGAAGTCGAACTAATATCTACTCCTATTAACCCCTTATTTGGCTTACGATATAACCTGAGCACAATATAATTCCTATTATTTTTTTATCCCCAAAAAAATTAACCCACTAATTAGCATTGGTCTATAATTTTATACAGATACAATAACTCATCTAACAATCCGTATATCGAAAGGATATACTGACCACCAATTAGTTTGCCATTAGCTCTTATTAAAACTTACTTGTTATGAAAAAGCTATCTTGTTCAGGCCTTGTTCATCCATTTTTTTTGGCCATTATTATTATTTTGGTCGCAATTCCAATGGGTTTCTATGGCATGTATCTCTATATTGCCCCGTCTTTGCCTGAAATGTCCATCTTAAAAAAGGCTCCATTATTAAAACCATTACAGGTTTATAGTGCTGATAATGAGCTGATTGCAGAATATGGTGGCAAACTTTCGGTCCCTGTAGAGTACGACCAAATCCCGTCTCATTTCATTCATGGCTTTTTAGCTGCGGAAGATTCTTCGTTTTTTGAGCACAGCGGAATTAGTTTCAAAGGATTGGGACGTGCTGTCAGTGAAAGTATTACGGGTTCAGATGTGCAAACCGGTGGTTCAACCATTACCATGCAGGTTGCAAAAAACTATTATCTGACTCCAGAACGTACTTTAAAACGTAAACTGACTGAAGTTTTCCTTGCTCGAAAAATTGAACAGAATCTAAGCAAAGAAGAAATTTTAACGCTGTATGTCAACAAAATCTTTTTGGGCAAAAATGCTTACGGGATCGCTGCAGCTGCAAAAATTTATTATAACAAGAGCTTGCAAGATTTGAGCTTGGCTCAAATGGCAATGATTTCAGGTCTACCCAAAGCACCATCAAAATATAATCCTGTAGCCAATCCAAAACGTGCTTTAGAGCGTCGTAATTGGATTTTAGGACGTATGTTGCAATTGGGTTATATCAATCAATCTGAATATCAAAAAGCGATTGCTGAACCAATTAATCTCGATATGCCTGACCGTGGGGTCAGCAATAAATTTCCCTATGTAGGCGAAATGGTTCGCTCAGAATTAGTCGAAAAGTTTGGTGAACAGGCGACTGATTCAGGCTATAAAGTCTACACCACCATCAACAGCCAACGCCAAGCCTATGCTGAGCAGGCTGTACAAGAAGGTCTCGAAGCTTACGATAGACGACATGGTTGGCGTGGTGCAGAAGCACATGATGAGCCGTTAAAAAACTTTATTCCATATGCCAACACCTATCCTGCCGAAGTAACCAAAGTCAACAACACCAGTATCGTAGTGTTGATGCAAGACGGCAGTAGTGTGACAGTTCCATGGTCAGGTTTATCTTGGGCACGCCCCTATCGCAATGCCAATAGTGTAGGCAATGCGCCTAGCAAAGCCTCTCAAATTGTAAAAGTAAAAGATATTATTCGCCTACGTCCGAATGCGGACAAAAGCTCATGGGCTTTGGTGCAAATTCCCAAAGCGCAAGGTCAATTAATTGCACTTAATCCCAATAATGGTGGTATTGAAGCCATTGTGGGTGGTTATAATTTTTATCAATCTAAATTTAACCGTGCTCTACAAGGCTGGCGTCAGCCGGGTTCAACCATTAAACCCTTTGTTTATGCTTTAGCACTTGAACGTGGCATGACTCCGTATTCCATGGTCAATGACAATCCAATTACGATTGGCAAGTGGACGCCTAAAAACTCTGACGGTCGCTATTTAGGGATGATACCTCTACGCCGTGCCCTCTATTTATCACGTAACACAGTTTCAGTTCGCTTATTACAAGTCGTCGGAATTGAACGTACTCGCCAATTATTTATGGATTTTGGCTTACAAGAAAACCAAATTCCACGTAACTACACCATTGCTTTAGGTACCCCACAGGTGTTGCCGATTCAAATGGCGACAGGTTATGCGACATTTGCCAACGGTGGATATCGTATTCAACCGCACTTTATTAGCCGTATTGAAGATGCTTATGGCAAAGTGATTTATCAAGCCAATCCTGAATATGCATGTATTCAATGTATCAATCAAAAAGACGAAGTTGAATCAGCAGATCCGACCACGCCGGATGATGAAGTGATTGAAGTCACTAATCAGGATAATAAACCTGCTGAATCGAAAATTTCAGATACTGAAGCAGCAAACTATAAACAAGCTCAGCGAATTTTGAAGTCGAGTTCGGCCTTTGATATGGCGAACATCTTGCGTGACGTGATCCAACACGGTACAGGTCGTGCGGCATTAAAAATTGGTCGCGGAGATTTAGGTGGTAAAACCGGTACAACTAATGATGCAAAAGACGCATGGTTTGCTGGATTTAATGGAAAATTAGTCACTGTAGCTTGGGTCGGTTTTGACCAACCTTCTACCTTAGGTCGACGTGAATATGGTGGTGTTGCAGCACTGCCGATTTGGTCAGATTTTATGGCAAAATCACTTAAAGGTACACCTGAAGCTTGGGTGCGTTTAGACACCCATGCCAAGAATCCAATCAACCGTAATTCAGCTAAAGCGACTCAAGGTCAACCTGAACAAGATGCAGCAACGCCGCCAATGGCTCAACCGCTGTATCGTCCTGCACCTGTTGCACCGAAGCCACAGGCTTCGCAAAATGATTTTGACGACCTTCCTGGGTCTACTGAAACCAATCTTGCACCGACTCGAACTGCGCCTCCGCCAATGCAGCCTAAACCACAAGGTGCAGAGCATAAAACTGACGCACTTGATCATCTCATCGATCAAGTTCAGTAAATACTGCATAAAAAAAGCCCTCAAACGAGGGCTTTTTTTTCACTTCAAATACATTATTTCTTTTTAAAGAGATAAATTTGATACTGCGCTTGCAACTCAAATTGTTCATTTTTTTCTAGAGCTTCTCGACGCTCAGCTTTCACTTTATAAGCATAAGGCGTCATTGCAACTAAGTTTTTGAGATCCTGCTGAGAAAGTGACATTTTCGCCTGTACTACTTGCTCACTTTCCAATTCAAAGTCATTCGCCAGTTGTTCCACAAATTTATGCGGTTCATGGGGTTTTACTTCTTCAAATAAGGCTTCACGCATAGCATAAAGATGCTCTGGCGCAGGTGTGACCACCATCAAGTGCCCCTCAGGTTTTAAAACACGAAGGATTTCTTCTTTAGGAATAGGACTAAATAAACTCGTACACAAGTCAATCGATTGATCTAACACAGGTAAGGTCGCCCCTGTTCCTACCACCCAAGTCACCTCTTTATTCAGTTTAGCGGCGACTTGCACAGCATTTTTAGCAATATCGACACCCACACATTGTAGTACTTCAGCTTGCATCGCATCGGTGTAATAGCCTTCACCACAGCCAATATCCAACAAGTTTTCAACCCGTAATTTTTGAATCAAAGCCACCACTGCCTGTTGCAGAGGTGCATAGTGACCGGCACTCAAAAACGCACGACGCGCCTGTACAGATTCTGGCGTATCGCCTGGGTTTTTACTGTGTTTATGCTGAACCACATGTAAATTGACATAGCCTTGTTTTGCAACATCATAGCTATGATTATTTTCACA
Organism: Acinetobacter sp. YH12219; assembly: GCF_013417875.1. Classification (NCBI taxonomy): domain Bacteria; kingdom Pseudomonadati; phylum Pseudomonadota; class Gammaproteobacteria; order Moraxellales; family Moraxellaceae; genus Acinetobacter; species Acinetobacter sp. YH12219. The sequence continues at coordinate 128,207 of NZ_VPDC01000005.1, read as the reverse complement.
GCGCCATGTCCGCTCTGTGAGTTTTAATGCTTCACGGCATACAGGACACATCAACAGGTTCATCATTTACTCCACTATATTTTGAAATAAAAAAACCGGCATCTGTGGGAGCAAATGCCGGTTTCGTTTATTTATTTGCTTAACGTAATTTTAAAGTCATTAGACCTAAAACTACCAGCATAATTGTAATAATCCAGAAACGAATCACCACCTGCGTTTCACGCCATCCCTTTTTCTCATAATGATGGTGCAGCGGTGCCATTAAGAATACGCGCTTATTCCGCATACGCAGCGAGCCAATTTGCAAGAAGACAGAAATAGCTTCAACCACGAAAACACCGCCCATAATGGCAAAAACGATTTCTTGACGAACCATGACTGCAATCGTACCGAGCATCGCACCTAGAGATAAGGCACCGACATCACCCATAAAGACTTGAGCAGGATGCGCATTAAACCATAAGAATGCTAAACCAGCACCGATCATCGCCGCACAGATCACGACAAGTTCAGATGCGTATTTCACATAAGGAATATGCAAATAATCAGCAAAACGGACATCACCAGCCAGATAAGCAAATACACCTAAACCTGCGGCAACCAGAACGATTGGCATAATTGCCAAACCATCCAAACCATCAGTTAAGTTCACAGCATTAGATGCACCGTTAATCACCAAATAAGTAAAGACAATAAAGCCAATACCGAGTGGAATAATGGACAGCGGAATGCTAATTTCTTTAAAGAATGGAATCAACAGATCCAACATATTTGAGGTATGTACTGGGTTTGCTTGCTGTGTCGCAATCACATAGAGTGCAATACCAGCACCTAAAGATGCCACAGAAGTCCAAAAGAATTTCTTCTTCGCAGGCAGACCTGCATTGTCTTTATAACGGATTTTAATCCAGTCATCTGCCCAACCCACAGCACCAAAAATCACCATCACCCCAAGTACAATCCATACATAAGGGTTTGAAAGATCGGCCCAAAGTAAGGTTGAAATACCAATAGACAGTAAAATCAACACACCACCCATAGTTGGTGTGCCCATTTTTTTGGCATGATTTTCAGGTGCAAATGAACTGACTGCCTGACCATATTTGAGAGCTTGCAATTTGCGAATCATCACAGGTCCAAGCAACAGACCAATGGCCAATGCCGTTAAGACACTGAGTAGCGAACGAAGCGTTAAATAACGAACAACCTGAAACGAGCTGTGATAACCCGCAAGCTGCTCAAATAACCATAACAGCATTAAAGTTTCTCCATCAATTCAGCCATCAAAGTTTCCATGTGGGTATAACGAGAACCTTTAAACAGGAAACTCATGGACTGAGGCTGATGTGTTTTGACTAGACTAATTAATAACGGTAAAGCCTGTTCTTGAGTAAGAAAGGCCTGTAATTTTTTACCATATTGTGTACTGCGCGCGCCTTCTTGCACAGCAGGTGAAAACTCACCGACAGCAACGACAAATTGAAGACCAGAGTGTGAGACAAGATCACGTCCCAACATGTAGTGCTGCTGTGCAGCAGATGAACCTAACTCACCAATATCCCCAATGACCATCACTTTGATGCCATCTTGCTGCGCAAGTACATCAGCAGCAGCACGCATTGAGGTTGGATTTGCATTGTAAGTATCATCAATAAACAAATAATCTTTATGCTGAATAAAGTTTAGACGGCCTTTGGCACCTGTCGCATGTTCAAGCCCCACAACGATATCATCTAAACTCACACCAATCGATAATGCGAAAGCTGCGGCTGCAGTGGCATTTTGCACATTATGTTCACCAGCAAATGGCAGTTGAACAGGGCGTGCACCTTGTGGCGTATTTAAGATAAAACGTGAAGATTGAGCCTGAAGCTCCGTCTCAGTCGCAAAGACATCCCCACCCTGACCAAAACTCATTACTTGCTCAGTTTGCACCGCTTGACGAATGGCATCTGTAAAATCATCTGCCGCAGGCACAATCGAAGTTCCTGTTTTCGCTATATGTGCATAAATTTCAGACTTGGCACGACAAATGCCATCACGCCCACCAAACTCCCCCATATGAGCAGTACCAATATTTAAAATACCGGCAACCTGAGGCTGTACCAAATTTGAGGTGTAATCAATTTCACCCTTATGACTGGCACCAAGCTCCATCACGGCATACTGATGTTCTGGACGCAACTCAAGTAACATCATCGGTACGCCAAGGTCATTATTTAAATTACCGCGCGTAATTAATGTTGGTGCAAGACGAGAAAGGATACTCCCGAGCATCTCTTTGGTCGTAGTTTTACCACTGCTTCCTGTCAAGGCAATCACTTTTAAAGCTGGGTTTTGGGCACGACGAAATGCACCCAAATGTCCAAGCGCCAAACGTGTATCTGCAACCACCAACTGACAAATATCCACATCGACCGGATGACTCACAATGGCAATTTCACAACCCTTTTCAGCCACTTGAGCAAGGAAGTCATGCGCATCAAAGCGTTCACCTTTCAGGGCAAGAAAAGCGTCACCTTGCTCTGCATGACGTGAGTCGGTCAAAATTCGTTTTACAGAACCTGTCGGCGCTTGATTGTTATGCCAGTGACCTTGTGTCGCTTGAACCAACTGTTCGGCAGTCCATGGTTCTAACGGAACCGTACTGGTCGTTGAAGTATGCATATCTGTTTCCTATTGCGCTGGATAAGCCGAGTCAGTGTTGTGATGCTGGGAATCAATCGCTGATTTCACTTCCACCACATCATCAAACCAATGTCGAACACCATCAATTTCTTGATAGTTTTCATGGCCTTTACCAGCAATCACCACAATATCACCCGCTTGCGCATGGTTGACTGCGAATTTAATCGCTTCACGGCGGTCATGGATTTCATGGACAGTTTTTCCAGTGAAATCAATACCAGCCTTCATATCTGCAAAAATTTGTTCTGGGTTTTCAGTACGTGGATTATCCGAGGTAATCAATGCAACATCTGCATGGTTTAATGCCGCTTGAGTCATCAATGGACGTTTACCACGGTCACGATCACCACCACAGCCAAACACCGCCCATAACTGTTGCGATACATGACGCTTTAAGGTCTGTAACACTTGAATCAAAGCATCTGGTGTATGTGCATAATCCACCACAAACAAGCGTTCATCATCACGGATCACTTGCATACGACCCGGCGCACCTTTTAACTCTGGCGCAGTTGCGATCAAGGTAGATAATTCAAAACCTGCTTGTTCCGCTGAAATTAAGCTCGCCACGATGTTTTCAATATTGAAGTGCCCCAATAATGGACTTTGCACCACAAATTCAGCTTGAGCAGTACGCAATTTAAATTGTGCGCCCGTTAAGCTGTATTGAATATCCGTCACTTGATAATCCGCAGCCTGACGCGTCGAATAGGTCAAAATTTTTGGCTGAGCCGGATTTTGACGTGCGGCATTCAGCATCACTTCGGCATGTTCATCATCAAGATTGATGACTGCAACTTTGAGCGATGGAAACTGAAATAAACGTGATTTCGCTTCAGCATAGGCTTCAAGAGTTTTATGATAATCCAAATGGTCACGACTTAAATTGCTATAAGCGGCAATTTCAATTGCACAGCCATTTAATCGACCTTGTTCTAATCCGTGCGAACTTGCCTCAATGGCAGCAAACTCTGCACCCTCAAGCGCGTAGGTATGCAACGCATTTTGCATATGTAACGCATCTAAAGTAGTGTGAGATGAGGCTTCTAAATTCGGTAAAATTCCGTTACCAGTGGTTCCCATCACTGCACATTTTTTGCCTTGCAGCATGAGTAATTCAGCGATTAAGCGTGAGATCGTGGTTTTACCATTGGTACCCGTCACTGCCAAAATTCGTGCAGCTTGAACCGGTTGAGTCGCCTGTAAATATTGCTTTTGCCACTGCCCCATCAATTGACGCACATCCGCGATCACGACACTTTGATCCAAACCCAAATCAGTTTCTGAAATGACCGCCAGCGCGCCATTTTCTAACGCTGTACGTGCAAATTGTGCTGTTTTTTCAGGTTGCGAAAACGAAGTCAGGGCAATAAATATTTGCCCTGCTGTAACTTTGCGACTATCCAGATTGAAGCCCTGAAAGGATTGCGACATCCATTCAGCGGGCTGTTCAACGGTGTATAGATCTTGAAACGTAATTTTCATTCATCACCTATTACTGGATCTTAGGAGTGTCTAAAGGTTTATCTAATGGTACGTTCATTAAACGTAAAGACTCTTGCATTACACGAGCGAAAACTGGTGCAGCCACCAGACCACCGTAATACTGACCTGTCGGGTTTTCCACTACAACAATCATGGCCAAACGTGGATCACTCACTGGTGCAACACCGGCAAAGAGTGCTCGATATTCTGAAGTCGAATAGCCTTTACGGTCTGCACGTAATTTATGTGCTGTACCAGTTTTACCCGCCACGCGATAACCCGGGATATTGGCTTGACGTGCCGTACCACCTGGCAAAGTCACCGCTTCCATCATTAAAAGCACTTGATCGGCAATTTTAGCGTCAATAATCTGCTCACCTTTCGGCTGTTCCTCAAGCTTATACAAGCTCAGTGGCATTTTGACGCCCTTGTTGGCAATCATGGCATAAGCATCTGCCAGTTGGAGTACTGTAGCGTTCAAACCATAACCATAAGCCATGGTTGCTACTTCTGACACATTCCATTTGCTCTTCGGTAAAATCAGACCAGCACTTTCACCGGGGAATTTCACCGCTGAACGTTGACCAAAGCCAAGACGTTGATAGAACGTTGGTAATGTTTCATAAGGGAGAGATAAAGCGATTTTTGCCACACCAACGTTAGACGATTTTTGAATAATGCCACCCAAAGTCAGAGGGCCATAGTTATGCGTATCTCGAATAGTATGATTCCCAACGCGCATTGAACCTGGTGTGGTATTTACAACTGTATTTGCCGTGTATTTGCCGCTTTCCAACGCCATTGCCACGGTCATTGGCTTCATGGTTGAACCTGGCTCAAAAGAGTCAATCGCACCACGGTTACGCATGGCATCTTTATTTAAAACACCTTTTTTATCGTTCGGGTTGTACGACGGCCAAGAGGTCATCGCCAAAATTTCACCTGTTTTGACATCCACGGCAATCGCGGTTGCAGAACGTGCATTATTGGCCACCCCTGCGGCGGTCAACTCACGGTACATGATGTATTGCAAACGTGAATCAATACTGAGCGTGATATTTTCGCCCGACTCGACTTCTTTCACAATCTCAGGGTCTTTAACACGGTTGCCCTTTTTATCACGGACAATTTGCTGCGCACCATCTACGCCTGCAAGACGTTCATTCAATTGCATCTCTAAACCTTCGATGCCCATACCCTCACTATTGGTTAAACCAATAATTTGTGAGTTTGGCTGAGGCTGTGGATAGTAGCGCTTATAGTTTTTCTCGGTATATACCCCCTGAAAGTCACGTTTCATGATCAATTCAGCTTGTTGTGGTGGCACTTCTTTCTTTAAAACTAAATAACGTGAACGTGGACGCTCATTCATTTTGCGTCTCAATTCAGCACGATCCATCCCTACAGCATCAGCGAGTTCATCTAAATTCAGATTTTTATCTGGTAATTGACGTTTTAACTTACGATTGTTTGGATCTTTAGCCAATTCGGCCGTAATTTCTTCAAAGAGTTTTTTATTGTCAAAATAATCACGTGGATCGATCACGATTTTCATGATCGGAGTACTAATGGCTAAAGGAACGCCGTGACGGTCATAGATTACACCGCGCATGGCTTTTAAGGTTTCAGTTCTTAAAATTTTGGCATTGGCTTTATTTTGTAAAAAGTCTTTGTTGATGATTTGTACATAAAAAGCCCGACCGACCAATGCAATAAAGCACAGTAAAACCACTGCCCACATCAAGTGATAGCGCCACATCTCCACCGAAATGGCTGTACGACCAGTAACAGACTGCTTTTTTTTACGCGGAGTTTGTTTGTTTCTCTTTTCAACCATGTGACCGGCAGCCTATTTTTTCTGTTCTGGAGTTTGTGGCAATGAAATAACAACGGTTTGTGCAATAGGAGGCGAATACATGCGTAATTGGGTAACTGCACGTGTCCCAATTTGGGCTGTTGCACCGAAAGTTTGTTGTTCGATCAGCAAACGTCCCCATTCTGCGTTGAGGTCATCCCTTTCACGCATATAGGTACTCAATTGACGATAATCTTGGCGATATTCAAAGACTTGAAAGACCACCATAATCGCACTCACAAAAACCAAGAGCAATAAAATGCCGTATGTAATGATTTTCTTCGACTGCGATTGACCAGAGTTTTTTTCGATTGCTTCGGTTTTCATTCTTTGCCTTTTAAGCTAAACGCTCTGCCACACGAAGCCAAGCACTACGAGATCGCGGATTGGCTTTAACTTCTTCTTCACTTGCTTTAATTCGTGACACTTTTTTTAAGCGGCGGGTATCTTCGCGTTTTTGTGGTAAACCCCAGCCGGTGTCTTCTGCAAGTGTAGATTCTTTTTGAATAAATTGTTTAATTAAACGATCCTCTAAAGAGTGGAAACTGATCACTGCAAGAGTGCCCTCAGGTTTCAGCATATCCACCGCTTGAGGTAAGAAGATATCAATATCGTCGAGTTCTTTGTTAATAGCAATACGAATTGCTTGGAAAGTTCGTGTCGCTGCATGTTTATTTTTTTCCCATTTCGGGTGGGCAACTTTCACAATTTCGGCCAATTGAGCTGTGGTTTCAATATACCCTGCCGCTTTAATTGCTTTAGCAATACGGCGGCTATAACGCTCTTCACCATATTTAAAAATAATATTGGCCAAATCTTCTTCTTCAATATCAACCAACCACTCTGCGGCTGTTGGACCTTGTGAGTTATCCATACGCATATCGAGTGGGCCATCTTTCATAAAGCTAAAGCCACGCTCTGCTTGGTCTAGCTGCGGAGATGAAACACCCAAATCCGCCATAATACCGTCGACCAAATCGATACCACGACTACGCAGTTCTTCTTTTAAATCGGCAAAACTGGCGTGAATAATTTTAAAACGCGTATCTTCTTGTTCTAATTCTGCTGCAACGGCCAATGCTTGTGGGTCTTTATCAAAGGCATAAACACGTGCATTTTCATCTAATTTAGACAGTAATAAACGCGTATGACCACCACGCCCAAATGTGCCATCTACGAAAATTCCTGTATTGCGATCTGCCAGTAAAGCATCAACAGTTTCATGAAGTAATACAGAAATATGCGACATAGGGGTTCGTTCAACACAGCTAAAAATGTAACTGCACATTATTACCTTGTTTTAGCAAAGCTCCAAACGTCTTTTTGTACAGAAATATTACTTTCCATAGAGAAAACCGTTTTTATTTTTTGCCATCCATTAAAAAACCTCCCGAAGGAGGTCTTTGTACATCTCAAATCATAGATTTCGATGTATTAGCGCTTGTTATTGTAGATCTGATCGAAGATCGCACCATTCACAAAATGTGTTTGTTGTGCTTTTGCCCAGCCACCAAAGACTTCATCAATAGTAAAAGTTTTTAAAGGTGGGAACTGAGTTTTATATTTTGCTAAAACTGCTGCATTACGTGGACGATAGAAATGACGAGCAGCCATCTCTTGACCTAATGGAGAATAAAGATAATTGATATAGCCTTGAGCTAACCATTTATTACCATTTTTTTCGACAGTTTTGTCCACGATCGCCACTGAAGGCTCAGTCAAAATCGACATCGATGGATATACGATATCAAATTTATTTTTACCCAAAGTTTTTTGAGTAACTAAAGCTTCGTTTTCCCAAGTCAATAACACATCACCAATACCACGTTCTGCAAATGTAGTCATCGATGCACGTGCCGCAGAGTCCATCACTTTTACGTTATGGTACATTTTACCCACGAAATCTTTGGCTTTCGCTTCATTACCACCTGGCTGTTTCAAAGCATAACCCCAAGCTGACAAGTAAACCCAACGTGGTAGACCGCCAGTTTTCGGGTTCGGGGTAATAATTTGTACGCCCGGTTTGGTTAAATCAGACCAATCTTTAATATGTTTCGGGTTGCCCTTACGCACCATGAAGACAATCGTTGAAGTATATGGCGCTGAGTTATGTGGAAACTCTTTTTGCCAACCCGGCTGAATCTGACCAGACTTTACAATTTCTTCGATGTCATTGGCCAAGGCCAAAGTCACGACATCACCTTTTAAACCGTCTACTACAGAACGGGCTTGTTTGCCGGAACCACCATGTGATTGTTTAAATGCGACCATTTTACCGGTACGCTCTTTCCAATATGCACCAAATGACTTATTAAATTCGTCATAAAATTCACGCGTTGCATCATAAGAAACGTTTAAAAATTCACGATCAGCGGCCTGAGCAGACGCTGAGAAAGCAACACCAGTGGCAAGCAACGCAGCACTGAGCCACGCCTTAAATTGAGTTTTCATAACAGCCAGCATAAAGTTATATTCAATACTGCTAAATATATGAAATAAAGTCATAAATCGCAATTGCAGCGTGTTTAGACCCTTTGCTGAATACAGCTAACGCTACGAATTTAATTGTTTGTTTTTCATATTAAAATACACAAAAACAATCTACTTATTCCCTATGTATAGATTTTTATGCATTACATATGCAAAAAAAACGGATAACCCCAATTATCCGTTTTTACACCAATCAACTTTATTTGCAGACTTACTCTTTATTCTTTTCACTATAGATTTGATCGAAAATCGCACCATTCACAAAATGTGTCTTTTGCGCTTTTGCCCAACCTCCAAACACTTTATCAATGGTAAAGGTTTGAACTTTCGGGAATTGAACAGCGTATTTTGCTGTGGCTTTTGCATCGCGAGGGCGGAAGAAATATTTACCTGCCAGCTCTTGGCCCTTAGGTGAATATAGATAGTTTAAATAACCCTTCGCCAAATTTCGATTACCATTTTTGTCGACGGTTTTATCTACTACAGCCACCGAAGGTTCAGCTAAAATCGAAATAGACGGATAAACAATGTCATATTTATCTTTGCCTAAGCCCTGAGTCGCCAACAATGCCTCATTTTCCCAAGACAGCAACACATCTCCAATGCCACGCTCAGCAAAGGTCGTGAGTGAACCACGTGCGCCTGAATCCAAAACTTTGACATTGCTATAGAGTTTTTTCACCAATTCTTTGGCTTTGGCATCATTGCCACCCGGTTGTTTTAAAGCATATCCCCAAGCTGATAAATAGATCCAACGCGGTGCCCCACCTGTTTTTGGATTTGGTGTAATAATTTCAACACCCGGTTTGGTCAGGTCATTCCAATCTTTAATTTTTTTCGGGTTACCTTTGCGCACCAAAAATACGATGGTTGAGGTATACGGTGCAGAATTATGTGGAAATTGCTTTTGCCAGTTCTTATTGATTTGTCCGGTCGCCACAATTTCATCAATATCATTGGCCAATGCCAAAGTGACAACGTCTGCTTGTAAACCCGTTGCTACTGCACGAGCTTGTTTGCCAGAACCACCGTGAGATTGTTTAAAATTAATCTCTTGTCCTGTACGTTTTTTCCAATATTGTCCAAATTCTTGGTTATATTCCTGATAAAACTCACGTGTTGGATCATATGAGACATTTAAGAAATCTTTTGCGGCATATACCTGTACTGCTACCCCACCCAATAAAGCGAAAATACCCGATGCTATTATTTTTTTCATCTGCTCAAACTCAAATTGATCTTGAGAGCACTATATAAATCAAAAATAACTTTAACAATCAGCTATCTATAATATAAATTCAAATCTATTTCTGTTTTAAAGATATCTAAAAATAACGTATTTAAAGCTTTAATTCTGCTAATACAGCAACAATCAGAAGCGATCTCCATGCTATCTTCATAGTTGTTTGCTAAAACATCCGAAAATCTGGAGAAAACAGTCTATTTAGGTAATCCTAGTACAGACTTTTTTAGTTTTTTTGTAAAAATTGTGACGTAGTTCTACTTTTTAATTACGAAAGATGGTTAAATCGTAGTCTAAATATTAAAACTATTTTGCAAATAAAAAGTTCCATCACCAAAACTAGGGGGAGATTTGGACATGAAATTTTCATACGCACTATGCCTAGGCTTAAGTTTAATCGTGACTGCACAGACTGCTTTTTGTGCTGCAACCAGCACCGCATCGAATAACAAACTTACGATGCCTGCTGAACGTACATCATTGATCGAAAAAGCGATTAATCAGCAAAAATCTGAAGGCAAAGGCCGTACAGACGATAATTTAAAAGTACTTACGTCTATTAAAGCTGCACCGACTCAAAGTTTCTTTGCATCACAAAACCAAAGTTTTTCTCGTTTTGTTCAAGCCATTTTCTCTGGTAGCAACTCATAACGACATCAGCATATTGATGCTGCCCAAGCTATTGTTTTAGACAAGTTCCCCCACTGTCGTCTAAAAAACACTAAAAACGCCTGATCATTCAATGTTGAATTAAGCATTAAGTGATCAGGCTTTTTCGTTATAATAGATCCCAATTTACATTCTGATTAAAAGCTGATTATGACTGTTCGTACTCGTATCGCACCTTCTCCTACTGGTTTCCCGCATGTTGGGACTGCTTATATTGCATTGTTTAACTTATGTTTTGCGAAGCAACATGGCGGTGAATTTATTCTTCGTATTGAAGATACAGACCAACTACGCTCTACCCCAGAATCTGAAAAAATGATTTTAGATTCATTGCGTTGGTTAGGTTTGAACTGGTCAGAAGGTCCAGATGTGGGTGGCCCTCATGCGCCATACCGCCAATCTGAACGTATGGACATTTATAAACAATATGCTTTGGAACTGGTTGAAAAAGGTCATGCATTCTACTGCTTCGCAACAGCAGAAGAACTCGATCAAATGCGTGCGGAACAACAAGCGCGTGGTGAATCACCGCGTTATGACGGTCGTGGCTTAAAACACACTGCAGAAGAAGTGGCACAGCGTTTGGCTGCTGGTGAACCGCATGTCATTCGTATGAAAGTACCTGAAGAAGGGATTTGTAAATTTAATGACTTACTGCGTGGTGAAGTCGAAATTCCTTGGGCGCAAGTTGACATGCAAATTCTACTGAAAACCGATGGTTTACCGACGTATCACTTGGCAAACGTGGTTGATGACCATTTAATGGAAATCACTCACGTAATTCGTGGTGAAGAATGGATTCCATCTGCGCCTAAACACCAATTATTGTACAAATATTTTGGTTGGGACATGCCTGTACTTTGCCACATGCCGCTGTTACGTAACCCAGATAAATCAAAACTGTCTAAACGTAAAAACCCAACGTCAATTAACTACTACAAAGACATCGGCGTTTTACCTGAAGCATTATTGAACTACTTAGGCCGTATGGGCTGGTCAATGCCGGATGAAAGTGAAAAATTCACTTTGGCTGAAATGATTGAACACTTTGACATTCAACGTGTATCACTAGGCGGTCCAATCTTTGATGTTGAAAAGCTAAACTGGTTAAATGGTCAATGGATTAAAGGTTTAACACCGGGTCAATTGCTCGATACCCTACTGGCTTGGAAATCAGATCGTAATACCTTGGAAGAAATTGCTGCTGCGATTCAACCGCGTATTAATTTATTATCTGAAGCTGTGAATTGGGCAGGTTTTTATTTCAACCAATTCCCAACACTCAGCAAAGAACAGTTTGAAAGCAAAAAATTGACTGAAGAACAAGTGCGTCAAAGCCTTCAATTTGCCATTTGGCGTCTAGAAAGCATGTTCACTTGGAACAATGACACCGTCAGCCAAACGCTTATGGATTTGGCGAATCAAATGGACATTAAACTTCGTGACTTCATGCCAACCTTCTTTATTGCAATTGCTGGTTCGACATCTTCGACACCGGTTATGCAATCGATGGTAACCATTGGTCCTGATTTAACCTTTGCTCGCTTACGTCATGCACTTGAAATTGTGGGCGGCCCGAGTAAAAAAGAAACAAAAGCATGGGAAAAACTCAATGAAAGCTTAAAACTGCCGAAAAATGATGCAGTTGATGAAGCTTAATTGATTTTTTAGTTGACGGATGGGCGTTATCCCCCTAATATAGCGCCCATACCGAGAGATGGTGTCAACCAACTCTAAGTTGCCTCAAATTGTCCCTATCGTCTAGAGGCCTAGGACATCGCCCTTTCACGGCGGTAACCGGGGTTCGAATCCCCGTAGGGACGCCATATTCAAGGTGATGCAAATCATCTTATAAAAAACCCAAGCATTATGACTTGGGTTTTTTATTGCCTAAATTTTATCTGATTTAAATTTACGGTATTTTTGCTTTCTGCGTCATTCTGATTAAAATAAACCATAGATTAAAATTATGGAGTTGCAATGCAATACCGTTGCCCAAAATGTCAAAGCCCTAAAATTATGCCTCTTGCGCAAGCAGGCCAGCCTGTTGCTCGTCCTGTCGTGCCAAAAAGCCTGATTATCCTCATCCCTGCGGTATTTATTCTTTTACTGTTGGTGATTATCAGCATCGCAATGTGGATTTTTGGTGACGGTGCAGGTACTACATTACAAACTGCGACTGTTGTTGTATTTATTGCTTGCTTGATTGCTGGCTTCATGTTCTATCGCGACCTGCCAGATTTCAAAATTTCAATGCAAGGTTTTATGCAATCACAGAAAAAATGGAAATGCCGCGAATGTAATCATGAGTGGGAAATCTAAGCCGGCCATTTAAATTACATCAGCATTAGTGCTGATGTGATTCATCATGAGAATGCGCGTGATCATCTTGATGATGCCCATGTGCATGATCAGACTTTTGGGTATGTTGGTGTACCACACATTCATCTTCTTCGATTTGTAATGTCATCTCCGTGATTCCATGTTCATGTTGCAACATTTCAATCGCCTCAAAATACAAGGCATTACGATCGGCTTCAGGTGCAAAGAGATGAACTGTCAAATGCACATTCTTTGATGTTATTGCCCAGACCTTTAACTGGTGAATACTCTCTACCCCATTGAGTGCCAATAAATCATTGCGTAACTTTTCTATGTCAATTTCTTCAGGCACGCCTTCTAATAAAATATTGATACTTTGTTTGAGTAAAATCCAAGTCCTTGGTAAAACCCAAAAGCCAATGAGCACCGCAATTAGTGTATCGACCCACATCCAGCCCGTAAAATAAATAATCGCTGCACCAATAATTACACCAATCGAACCTAGGGCATCACTCAACACTTCTAGATACGCCCCCTTCACATTCAAGCTTTCTTGTGAACTGGAAAATAAAATACGCATCGAGATTAAGTTAATGATCAAACCAATAACTGCGACCATCATCATGCCCATACTTTGAATTTCCGGCGGCGTTGAAAAGCGCTGATAGGCCTCATACAAAATATATATTGCAACTACAAATAACATCAAGGCATTAAACAAGGCAGCCAAAATCTCAAAACGCTGATAGCCAAAGGTGCGTTTGTTGTCAGCAGGAAGCTTGCCAATTTTAATCGCGACTAATGCTATAGCAAGGGCTGCGGCATCGGTGAACATATGTGCCGCATCTGACAATAGCGCCAAACTTTGCGTCATAAATCCGGCAATGACTTCAATAATCAAAAACGTCGTGGTCAGTGCTAAGGCAAAACTTAATTTTTTGACATTCCCTTCCGTCACAACGGCATGGCTGTGGTCATGCCCATGATGCTCACTCATTATTTTCTGACCTTTATAAATTATATATTCTTCAGTCTTGAGCTTAACAGGTGCAGTAAACGTAATAAAATTACATCATTCAACCTTCAGTATTACGTTTTACTTTCAAGCTTAAAAACTGCTTTTTCAGCATCCTCTTTCAATTTATTCAAATTAATTTTTCGCGATCTAGATGACTGAAATTACTTATAAATATTTTTCAAGAACTATTCACATATCATGACAAGCATGCTAATTTTCATCTTAAGTGTGATCTGTTTAAAACAATTAAATCATTCATCGCAGCGCACGAATGACTGCAATTAATATTTTTATTAATCAAGTGGTTATATTTAGCAACAAGGAGTTTAACAATGATGATACAAGCTCTGAAAAAAATCTATGCACTGTTGTCACAACAGATGAATCCAAAGTTGCAAGGAATGCACCTTTCGATTACAGAAGCCGAGGGTGATTACGCCCAAGGGACTTATTTTGAAATTCTTGCGGCTCAACACCATCAAGACTTTCTCAGTCACCATACTATGGATTCAGCAGACCAATCCCCTACTGACTATCGCAATGCCATGTGGAATTTCTTAAGTGCCGCATTAAAAGGTCATAAAGATGCCCAATATCGCTTAGGTCTCGGTTATTTACATGGAGAACTCGGCTTAGACCGCAATTATGAACTTGCAGAGCTTTGGCTCAGTAAAGCGGCTGCACAAGGCCATGAACAAGCAGACTACGTCTTACATCATGCCTATGAAGACATTGTTGTATAGTCATTGCTTCTCACGCAATAAAAAACCAGCCCGCAGGCTGGTTTTTTATTTTAAAACTGGAACTTAGTTACCAATTTTGCGGTATTTTTGACGCTTTGCAACAAGGTCATCACCATCACGTTTACGACGGTATTCTTCAAATTCATGGTAGTTACCCGTGAAGAATTCAGGGGTTTCACCTTCAAATGACAAGATGTGCGTTGCAATACGGTCGAGGAACCAACGGTCATGCGAGATCACCATGACAGTACCTGGGAATACCAGAATAGCATCTTCAAGCGCACGTAAAGTTTCAATATCCAAGTCGTTTGACGGTTCATCGAGTAAGATGACGTTTGCACCCATTTGCAGGATTTTCGCAAGTTGTAAACGGTTACGTTCACCACCTGACAATTGACCTACACGTTTTTGCTGATCTTGACCTTTGAAGTTAAAGCGACCGATATACGCACGAGATGCGATTTCGTATTCACCAATTTTCAAGATATCTAAACCGCCAGAAACTTCTTCCCAAACAGTTTTGTTGTCATCTAAGGTGTCACGAATCTGACCAACATAAGCCACTTTAACAGACTCACCCAGTGTAACTGTACCTGTATCTGGTTGTTGTTCGCCTGTCATCATACGGAATAATGTGGTTTTACCCGCACCGTTTTCGCCCACGATACCTACAATTGCAGCAGGTGGTACAACGAATGATAAATCTTTATAAAGCGTGCGATCACCAAATGACTTGCTGATACCTTCAACTTCTACAACTTTGTTACCTAGACGTGGACCAGGTGGAATATAGATTTCAGACGTTTCGTTACGCTGTTGGAATTCGCGTGAGTTAAGCTCTTCAAAACGCTCCATACGCGCTTTGTTTTTCTTTTGCTGACCTTTAGCATTTGAACGAACCCATTCAAGTTCTTTTTTCAATGCTTTAGCAAAAGATTCTTCTTGCTTCTGTTCTTGCTCTAAACGGGCATTTTTCTGCTCTAACCAAGAAGAGTAGTTGCCTTGGTATGGAATACCCATGCCGCGGTCAAGCTCAAGAATCCACTCTGCCACGTTATCCAAGAAGTAACGGTCATGGGTAATCGCAACGATCGTACCTGGGAAGTCTTTCAAGAAACGTTCCAACCATGATACTGATGAAGCATCCAAATGGTTCGTTGGCTCATCTAGAAGCAACATGTCTGGTTTAGACAATAACAAACGGCAAAGTGCAACACGACGGCGCTCACCACCAGACAACTTAGATACATCTGCATCCCAAGCTGGAAGGTTCAACGCTGCAGCAGCCTGATCCATTTGGTTCACAATATTATGTGCATCCCATGAATGGATAATGGCTTCTAACTTCTCTTGTTCTTTTGCAAGTGCATCAAAGTCAGCATCTTCTGCTGCATATTCTGCAAACACTTCATCAAGACGCGCCAAAGCATCTAACGGCTCACGTAAACCGTCTTCAACGTTACCACGAACGTCTTTGCTTTCATCCAATGGCGGCTCTTGTTCAAGGTAACCAATTTTGATACCCGGTTGAGCACGTGCTTCACCTGAGAAATCTTTATCTACGCCCGCCATAATACGAAGCAAGGTAGATTTACCTGCACCGTTTAGACCAAGCACACCAATTTTTGCGCCTGGGAAAAATGATAAAGAGATGTCTTTCAGGATTTCGCGCTTAGGCGGAACCATCTTCGACACACGGTTCATCGTGTAAATATATTGGGCCACTTAGGACTCCTCAATAGTCAAAACATATACGGAACAACACAAAGTTGCCCCTGCTCAATTGAGCGAAAAAATAATCGGCTATTATACGCATAAAGTCGTGAAAAAATAAGGTTTCGCACACGCCTTCAATGCATTGTTACAAGTTTAATGGCGAACAAAATTTAAACATGCGTTTTTAAGCATAATTTCGCTCATCTTTAGCTGAAAATTTTTCAATAATATGAATAATTATGATATTAGTTTTATAAATAAAGCACTTTTATTCATATATATAAGTGATAGACTGTTTAAAAAATTAGCTCACTTAGATGATGTAATCATGACCTATAAAGACGAAACTTTAGCAATTCACGCGGGGTATACCCCGGAGCCAACCACCAAAGCGGTTGCGGTGCCGATTTATCAAACCACCTCATATTCCTTTGATAACACACAGCATGGTGCTGATTTATTTGACTTAAAAGTTCAGGGTAATATTTATACCCGCATTATGAATCCAACCACGGCGGTACTTGAACAGCGTGTTGCAGCACTCGAAGGCGGTATAGGCGCACTGGCGTTGGCATCAGGTATGGCGGCCATTACATATGCGATTCAAACCATTGCTGAAGCAGGCGACAATATCGCTTCAGTTTCGACCCTGTACGGCGGCACATATAACCTGTTTGCCCACACTCTGCCGAAACAAGGCATTGAAGTTCGCTTCTTTGATTATCAGAACCCTGAAGCGCTGCGTAGCCTCATCGATGACAAAACCAAGCTGGTCTTTGTCGAATCTATTGGTAACCCATTGGGCAATATTATTGACCTCGAAGCAATTTCGAAAATTGCGCATGAATATGGCATACCTGTGGTGGTGGACAATACTGTGGCCACCCCTGTCCTGCAAAAATCTTTTGAATTTGGTGCCGACATTGTGGTGCATTCACTCACAAAATATATTGGCGGTCATGGTAATTCGATAGGCGGCATCATCGTCGACAGCGGCAAGTTCCCATGGGGCAAATACCCTGAACGCTTTAAATCACTCAACACCCCTGATCCAAGCTACCACGGGGTGAATTATGTCGAAGCTTTAGGTGAAGCCGCCTACATTGCCCGTGCGCGCGTGGTACCACTACGTAATACAGGCGCTGCGATCAGCCCACACAATGTGTTTTTGATCTTACAAGGTTTGGAAACCTTAAGCCTGCGCATGGAACGTCATACCGAAAATGCGCAAAAAGTGGCTGAATATTTACAAGCGCATCCAAAAGTAAAATGGGTCAACTACGCTGGCTTAAAAGACCATCCACAGCATGCTTTGGCGCAAAAATATGTCAAAGGAAAACCGTCGGCAATTCTTTCCTTTGGGGTTCAAGACGGCCTTGCAGGTGGCACACGTTTCATCGATGCCTTGCAGTTGTTTACTCGCCTGGTGAATATTGGTGATGCCAAAAGTTTAGCCTGCCATCCCGCGACCACGACACATCGTCAGCTCAATGAAGATGAACTCAAAGCCGCCGGTGTCAGCATTGATATGGTTCGTTTATCGATTGGGATCGAACATGCAGATGACTTGATTGCCGACTTAGATCAAGCCTTAGCTGCTGTTTAAACCACAAGTGCACAATCCACAGGTCTTATTTTTAAGGCCTGTTTTTATTTCCATTTCATTTAAATAACCACTCCCACATAATCCGCCTTCCAAATTTGGGCATCTATGGCCCTGCTTCTATATTTATTTACAATTTTATTTATCTTGAAAATCGACTTTTTTTGCGTTGCAACGATGTTGCTAAAAGCACTTCTCTTTCACATATTTATGTGTTAAAAATTGAGTAAATAGGGATTTTAATTTAGAGTAAAAACTCTAAATATTATTTTATTATCAATTACTTATCATATGGCTTTTTTTAAATAAAACGCTATCATACCGCTGACTTAAAACAGCCCTGCAAATAACGTTGTCGGGCCGATAAATGAATACAATAAAACTGATTTAACAGGGAACCTCATCGTGAATTCAAGACTTGAGAAACGTTTCGTTGACCGTGTCAACGGTAAGACTATTTTAATCACCGGTGCATCGAGTGGTATCGGTTTAACCACAGCGCATCGCCTTGCCAACGCTGGCGCACATGTTCTACTGGTTGCACGTACCAAAGAAACCCTCGATGCCGTAAAAGCTGAAATTGAAGCCAATGGCGGTAAAGCTGATGTTTTCCCATGTGACCTCAATGACATGGACTCCATTGATGCTGTGGCACAACAAATCCTCGCTTCCGTCGATCATATCGATATCTTAATTAATAACGCTGGCCGTTCTATTCGTCGTGCCGTACATGAATCAACCGATCGTTTCCATGATTTTGAACGTACTATGCAGTTGAACTATTTTGGCGCGGTACGTTTGGTGATGAACCTGTTGCCTAAAATGATGATTCGTCGTGAAGGTCATATCATCAACATCAGTTCGATTGGTGTATTGGCCAATGCAACGCGCTTCTCTGCATATGTTGCGTCTAAAGCCGCATTAGATGCTTTTAGCCGTTGCCTGAGCGCTGAAGTTCACTCGCATAATATTGCCATCACGTCGGTCTACATGCCATTGGTGCGCACGCCAATGATCGCCCCAACCAAAATATATAAATACGTTCCAACCCTTTCTCCAGAACAAGCAACTGACTTGATTGCCTATGCCATCGTGAAACGTCCGAAGAAAGTGGCGACCAATTTGGGCCGTCTGGCTTCAATCACCTACTCCATTGCACCTGACATTAATAACAAACTCATGTCGATTGGTTATAACTTGTTCCCAAGCTCTTCAGCGTCTATTGGTAAGCAAGAAAAACTCAATTGGGTACAAAAGGCATATGCTCGCCTATTCCCAGGTGAACACTGGTAAGACTTGACTCACCTCTAAAAAAGCCCTTATGAGGGCTTTTTTATTGGGTTTTATACGACAACTTTGCTACATTGGGCTGAGATAAAATCAACTTTTATAACAATGAAAACTCAAAACATTGCCATCATCGGTGCAGGTACGGCAGGATTAGCTGCTGCAGCAATGCTTGCTGCTCAAGGCCATCAGATCTGCTTATATGAAAAAGTCTCACAACTTGAACCTGTGGGCGCAGGATTATTATTACAACCCGCCGGGCTGGCGGTTTTCGAACATTTAGGCATTTTGGAACACGCCTTAAGCCTAGGTGCTGTGGTAACCGGTCTTGAAGGTCAACTGGCTGGCGGCGACTTGCTGATAAACAGTCAATATCGACAAGCCGATGAACGTTCATATGGACTCGGCATTCACCGTGCCACACTCTGTCATGTCCTTGCATCCAAAGTCCGAGAATATCCTCAACACGTTGAGTGGTGCATGGCGCATGAGGTACATGAACTTCAAGAATCCTGTGACGGTATCAACGTGATTGGGCAGTCCGCAGATCAATCCTTTCAACGTCAGTTTGATCTCGTGCTGATCGCCAATGGCGCACGCAGCCATTTACGCCCTAAAGCATGGGAAAAGCTCAACCAAGCCTATCCTTGGGGGGCAAAGTGGATCATCGTGCCTGAATGCGAAGTGCTGAATCCACAGATCTTGCATCAGTTCTATGACTGCTCCAACATCATGATGGGTGTAATGCCTACGGGAGCAATTCCAACGCAGCCTGAACAGCGTCTTTCGAGCATTTTCTGGAGTCTACCTACAGCAGATTTAGAAGGATTCTTAAAAACCAAAAGCGCACAGCAGCAATGGTTGCTTGAAGTTTCGAAACGCTGGCCGAGTGTTGCAGAATGGTTAGCGCATGTGATTCCACATCCAGATGATCCGCAGCAATGGCTGTCTGCCAACTATCGTGATGTGGTGCTGAGCAAACTCGGTGAAGGTCGTATCGGTATCTTAGGAGATGCGGCTCATGCCATGAGTCCACAACTTGGACAAGGTGCCAATATGGCGCTGCTCGATGCATGGGCCATCAGTCATGCCCTGCTCCAATATCAACAGGATTCCTCACTGCAAAACCTCTGGCAGCAGTATCATCAACTGCGGTTGCCGTCCGTGCGGTTTTACCAATTTTTTAGCCGCCTACTGACACCGTTTTATCAATCACATCATCGCTGGACAGCACCGCTGCGTGATATTTCATTTCGTGCCATGTATCAGCTGCCGTTTTTCCGCAAAGAAATGGCCATCACGATTTCTGGCTTAAAAACAGGTGCATTTGGACAAATGAATTATGCCGACATTGCCCGTAAGCCTGCAGATGATTCTGCTGCTGAACTGCGCAATTTAAAATTTGATTAAGAATTAACTCCCCATCATTCTCTTGATGGCTTACACTATGGTGCTGCTCAAATGCTGCAGCATTTTATTTTTTGATTTTTGAATTGGTGAAATCCTCATGAACAACCTGCAATGGCTCGATGAAGTAAAATTTAACGAACAAGGCTTAGTGCCTGCTATTGCACAGCATCATCAAAGCGGACGCGTTTTGATGGTGGCATGGATGAACCGTGAAGCGTTGGCGCAAACTGCAGAAAAAAATCAAGCGGTGTACTTTTCACGTTCACGCAATAAGTTATGGCATAAAGGTGAAGAATCTGGCCATTTCCAAACTGTGCATGAAATCCGTTTGGACTGTGATGCTGACGTGATTGTGCTGCAGATTGAACAGCATGGCGGCATTGCCTGCCATACCGGCCGTGAGTCATGCTTCTACCGCAAGCTTACTGCCAATGGCTGGGAAATTGTCGATGCGCAATTAAAAGATCCTGCTGCAATTTATGGCGCAAAATCAGCAAATCCACATACCCTTGCGATGAATGCATCCAATGCACAATCTGAGCAAGTCGAAGTACTCGACTACTTAGGTAAAATGATGGCTGAACGCAAACAAGCCGATCCTGAGTCCTCTTATGTGGCAAAGCTTTACCATAAAGGCCTCAACAAAATTTTAGAAAAAATCGGTGAAGAAAGTGTTGAAACCATCATTGCCGCTAAAGATTTCAAAATCGAAGCCAATGAAGACAACAAAAACGATTTGATTTACGAAGTAGCAGACCTTTGGTTCCATACCATTGTGATGTTGGGTTATTTCGATATTGATCCTCAATTGGTACTTAACGAACTCGCTCGTCGTCAAGGCCTTTCCGGTTTGGTTGAAAAAGCCAACCGTCAGCACTAAGACGCAACCGTGCCAGAGCTTAAAAAACCGACCGCGACCTATGAGCAGGCCACTGCCATAGATAACGCACGTCTTGGAAAATCATTTAAAGTGATTGCCTATGCTGGCACAGGTAAAACCACTACACTCCAAATGATCAGTGATGCCATGCCTCAGCGGCGTGGCATGTACTTGGCCTTTAACAAAGCCATTGCCACCGAAGCACAGAATCGTTTTCATCAAAATGTCGACTGTCGCACCTTCCACTCATTGGCCTATCGCAGTGTTCCACGTGGAGTGACTGACAAACTGCGTCTACCGCGTTTAAGCCCCAGTTTTATTGCCAAAGAATATCGACTAGAACCGATCACCCTACGTCGTATGATGGGTGGTCGTTATGAAAAATATGTGCTCATGCCATCACGTTTGGCGAGTCTGGTAGCAAACGCTGTCAGTTATTTCTGTTCAACCAGTTCACAGTACCCTGCCCCACGACATCTACAAGCACCGAGTTGGTTGCATCCTGACGATATCGAAAGCTTACAAAAGCACTTATATCCTGCGATTGAACGTCGTTGGTTAGAGTCGATTGATCCGAACCATGCAGCAGGGATTGGACACGATATTTATTTAAAACTTTGGGCTTTGTCTGAACCGAATATTCCTGCGGATTATGTGCTGTTCGATGAAGCTCAAGATGCTGACCCACTAATGCTAGGGATTTTACTGAAACAGCGGAATACCCAAGTCATCTATGTGGGCGATGCGCATCAACAAATTTATGCATGGCGTGGCGCAGTCAATGCCATGCAGCAACTCCCTTTACCCGAATCACGTTTAACCACGTCGTTCCGTTTTGGTGAAGAAATTGCCTTGAACGCCAATGCTCTGCTGGGCGCATTGAATGAAACCGTGCCGTTATTGGGTAATCCGCAGCTCAACTCTAAAGTGGTCAATAAACCGCATACCAAGATGCGCGATGCCATTTTATGTCGTACCAATGCACGTGCGATGGAACTGTTATTGGCAGGTTTGGTCAAAGGTGAAAAAGTCAGCCTGCAAGCAGATCATGCACGACTCAATCGTTTTGTCGATGCTGCAGCCATGCTCAAGCAAGGTAAACGCGTGGTCGATGTCCCAGAGCTTGCATGGTTTAACTCATGGCATGATGTACATGAATATTGCGAGACCAATGACGGCAGCGATATTAAACCGCTAGTGAAGTTGGTCGATGACCACGGTACTGACCCACTGAAAAAGGCGCTGGCGAAAATCACCCCGATTGATCAAGCCGACTACATCATCTCGACCGCCCATAAAGCCAAAGGTTTAGAATGGGATCGGGTACATATTGAAGATGACTACCAATTTAAGCTCAACGATAAAGATTATAAAATTAGTGACGAAGAGTTACGGTTACTTTACGTGGCCTGCACACGTGCTAAAGTAAGTTTAAATATCCATCATATTTATGACTTGATGCAGCACTTAAAACGTCAAATGCCCAAATCTTTGGCGCAAGCGGTCAGCTAGTATGATGAAAAAGGTGAATAAACAATAAATCAGTAAAAGGTGCACCATGAAAATACAATCGATTCAACTCAAGCACACCCTTCATTTTACTGATATCACCCTCAATTTTAATTATCACGATCTGCCGATTACCTTAATTTTGGGTGATCAAAGTTCTGGAAAAACCTCCCTACTGCGCTTTAGTTACCAGGCCCTCACTTGGTTTGCTGCACGCTATAAAGATTTACGTACCGCAGGTGTGGTGATGCTTGATCAAGACATCATGTTAAATCGCTTACAGTCGAAACTTGATATTCAGGTCAGTTTTCCCGAAGACATTGGTGCATTTCAGCTTTCAAGTGATCAGCAAGACCAAGACCCTCAGCGCTGTTCATGGCAATTGTATAAAACCTTAAACAGTCAAGGCGTCGGCCTCAGTAAGGCCGAAACACAGCAATTAGAATCGATGGTTGCGCTGTATCAAAAAGCCCTCAAAGCTGATCCGTTACAAGGGTTGCCACTCATTGCCTATTACCCTGCTGAACGTTTCGTCAACGATGTGAATATTCTCAATAAAAATAATCCTGCTATTTTTCAGCCTTCACATGCCTATGAAATCTCGGCCATTCCCTTTACCACGTTTATTCGTTTTTTTGAGTGGTTTCGAGAAATATCCGATATAGAAAATGCACAAAGTGCCGAATTAATTCAAAATTTATTACATCCAAAAAACCCAACTGACTCATCCAACACATCCGACACGCCACTTTTCGGACAAAAACTAGCGCAAGCTCAGGCCGAGCTACACGCATCGTCACTCAGATCATTAAAACAAGCCTTAGAGACCGTGTTGCCCGAGGTGACCAATATTTATCTGCAATATCACCCCAAATTACAGTTAATGGTCTGCTACCAAGGCAAAGACATGTTGTTTCAACAGTTGTCGAATAGTGTGCGCAACCTTGTGGCCTTAATTGGTGATATTGTGCGTCGCCTTTGTCTACTCAATCCTCACAGCTTGTATCCGTGCCAAGAAGGTGACGGTATTTTATTGATCGACGCCATAGATCACCAACTCGATCAAAACATGACCCAAGTGATTTTGACCCGTTTAAATCAAGCATTTCCACGACTCCAAATCATTGCCAGCGGCAACCGTCCTGAACTGCTGGAACAGGCTTCTCGTTTTCAGTGCTTACAATTACAGAATAAAAAGCTCAGTGAGATTCAGCCTGAAAAATTACAAGAAACCTATGATCAGATTTATCAACAGTTGCAACTCGGTTCAAAGCCATTGCTTCCGCCCAAAACTGAAGACACTGAATTAAATGAGCCGCTGAACAGTCCGGATTCGATCCAGCACATGTTGCAGTTAATCCAGACGCAACTGACCGAGCAACAGCAACACGAATTGGTTAGAGCTCTATCACAGCGAGGTGATCAGGACGTTACGATCCAACCGCTGAGTTAAAAATACAGCGGCTGATTGGCTGAGCGTAATCCATAGCCTCGATGTTTAAATATTCAGCAACAAGGCCGCGATAAATGTCGAGTCAGTTGCGTCAGGCGTATAATGTGTAAGTGGTTCATAAAAAAGATTGATGTTGTTTTACGCATGTAATATGATCGGTTTTATTTGCAATTTTCATAGTAACATCGGAAATTGCTATCGCTTCACGAGTTGCGCAACACAGCTTGTTTTTAATTTTTTTGACACACATGGCTTTCAAGATTGAATTTTTGGACTGCTCTTTGCTGTCCTGTAATCCTTGAAAGATGAAATACACCTAGGTTTCACCGCCTAATCATGACAATGGATACGAGTGTGCTACCGATTATTATATTGTTACCGTTAATACTAGGCACAACACTTGTCTCGTGGTTGAAGCAATTCTCTCGCGGGGTAACAGCTTTAGGGGCGATTGGCGTCAGCCTCAGCAGTTTAGTTTTATTATTGAGTCAGGCCCCAGATGTCTTTAATGGCAAAACCATCATTCAAACTTGGCCGTGGCTCACTCAAGTTGGCATTGATTTCAGTTTCCGTCTCGATGCACTGGGCTTGTTGTTTTCCCTGCTCATTACGGGGATCGGCACCTTAATTTATATCTATGCCTACTATTATTTAAGTCCAAAGAACTCGCTCAGTAAACTGTATGTTTTATTGATGCTGTTCATGGCTGCCATGCTCGGCATTTCATTGTCTAATAATTTAATTTTATTACTCATTTTCTGGGAACTCACCAGTATTTCATCCTTCCTGTTGGTCGGTTATTGGAGTAATTACGATGCTGCTCAGCGTGGCTCTCGAATGGCTTTAACCATTACAGGCATGGGTGGTCTATGTATGTTGGGTGGTTTTGTTCTGTTGGCGCAAATCACGGGCACCTATCAGATTGACCAAATCCTGACGATGAGTAGCCAAATTCAGCAGCATCCGCTTTTTGTGCCCACACTGCTATTAATTTTAATGGGGGCCTTTACCAAAAGTGCACAGTTCCCTTTCCATTTTTGGTTGCCAAATGCCATGGCGGCACCGACCCCCGTCTCGGCTTATCTACACTCTGCCACGATGGTGAAAGCCGGAATTTTCTTGCTTGCACGCTTATTGCCAATCTTTGCAGGCGCGGCGTTGTATCACAACTTGGTCACCTTTATTGGTTTGTTTACCTTATGTATGGCGGCCTTCTTTGCCATTTTCAAAGAAGATTTAAAAGGGCTGTTGGCCTATTCCACCATCAGCCATTTAGGTCTGATCGTTTGTTTACTCGGGATCGGTTCTCCCCTCGCAGTTGCCGCTGCTATTTTCCATATCATTAACCATGCAACCTTCAAAGCAGCCCTATTTATGATCGCGGGGATTATTGACCACGAATCAGGTACACGTGATTTACGAAAACTCTCTGGTTTATGGCAATTACTTCCGTTTACAGCAACGCTGACCATGATCACTGCGGCCTCTATGGCAGGTGTCCCATTAACTAATGGTTTCCTCTCTAAAGAGATGTTCTTTACTGAACTTTTGGCCAACCTGACTGGGCCAGTGATGATCGTGTCAGCCATCATTGCCACCTTTGCCGGTATCTTTGCTGTCGCGTATTCGGTACGTTTGGTTCATGGGGTATTTTTTGATGGTCCACTAGGGAAAGATGTTCCCAATAAAGAAGCGCATGAACCACCGTTTGGCATGCGTGCTCCTGCGACATTACTGGCTGCTTTATGTATTTTAGTTGGACTCTTCCCTGCGTTATTGGTTGAGCATATTGTCAATAGTACCGCGCGTGCGAGTATTCAAAATACTGCGTTTGAAGGTACACATTTAGCGATTTGGCATGGTTTAAATGCACCCCTTTTGATGAGTGTGATTGCACTTTTAGGTGGTTTAGTTTTCTATTTCGCATTGGCAAAGGGCGGCAAATTACGCCGTATCGATTTGGATCCTCTTTTGGGCCGTTTGCAAGGCAAAATCCTGTTCGACTTATTTTTAAAGCATCTTTTACTCAGCTCAAGAAAGTTCCGTCGCTTTACTGAAAATGGCAAATTACAAAGCTATTTATTGTGGATTTTAATCTTTAGTGTAGCCATCGTCATTGTTCCATTTTGGCTGCAAGGTATCGGCACAGGCAGCCGTGAACTGATACATGCACCAATCATCGCAATCGTTCTGTGGCTATTATTATTCTCTGCATGTTGGATGATGCTTTGGTTCCACCATGAACGGATTAAAGCCGTCCTCATCAGTGGTGCAGTCGGTCTGGTTGTGACTATGGTGTTTATCTGTTTCTCCGCTCCAGATTTGGCGCTCACGCAGATTACTGTTGACGTGGTGACCACCGTGCTCTTACTCATGAGCTTATCATTATTACCACAGCTCACACCTTATGAGTCGAGTGTGTCTCGTCGTTGGCGAGATGCAATAATTGCGATTATTGCAGGTTTAGGGATCGCATGGATTTCATGGCTGATCATGACCCGCGATCATAATTCCATCTCATGGTTCTTTATGCAGCAATCCATCCCACTTGGTGGTGGTACCAATGTGGTCAACGTGATCTTGGTCGACTTCCGTGGCTTCGATACCTTTGGTGAAATTACCGTACTGGGAATTGCCGCAATTGGTACGCTGTGCATGATGGATGGTATGCGTGCTCATGGTACCACCATTACGCAAGGTCTGACCTATCGTTTTAATCCGTCACCACTGATGTTCCGTATTACATCATCATGGATTTTGCCTTTAGCACTCGTCATCAGCTTATATATTTTCCTACGGGGTCATAATTTACCAGGCGGTGGCTTTATTGCAGGCTTAATTACCTCTTTAGCCTTAGTGATTCAATATATCGCGCTCGGTCAAGACCGTGCCGAACAATTGATTGGTGCAAAATCAGGTCGCTTATATGAAGTTTGGATTGGTATTGGTTTAACCATTGCGGGGCTGACAGGTATCGCGGCTTGGCTATGGGGGCGTCCATTCCTGACCAGTGCTCATATCTATGTATCGCCACCCATTTTAGGTGAAATGCACCTTGCCTCCGCTGCCCTCTTCGACACAGGTGTCTACATCACCGTTGTGGGCGCGACGATGTTAATGATTTCCGTCTTAGGCGACTCGCGTCACTCGAGTATGTCTGGTCCAGTTCCAAGAGGCGAATAAGATGATTAGTTTAGAATTTTTACTCGCTTCAGCCATTGGCTTACTGACTGCAACAGGGGTCTACCTGATTTTGCGGGCACGTACCTTTCCTGTCGTACTGGGTTTAGCCATGATTGGCTATGCCGTGAACTTATTTTTATTTGTCATGGGGCGTATTCATGTCAACGCACCTGCCGTGTTAACTGAAACCACCAAAGCGACCGATCCTTTACCACAAGCCTTGGTCCTGACCGCCATTGTGATTGGCTTTGCGACCACTGCCTTTATCGTACAATTGGCTCTGCGTAGCCGCTATGAAACTGGAACAGATCATGTGGACTCCAAAGAAGAAATACCGCAAATTGACCCGCGGGAGGATGAGCCATAATGCATGATTTCATCCAATTTTGGACTACGCATAGCCCGATTTTCAGTATTTTAATTCCTGCAATTACTGCATTTATTTTAGTCCTGTTGGGCAACCCCGGCTCTGGCTCGCTGGCACATGACTGGCGACAACCTTGGCGTCGTGGAATCAGCTATGTTTCTGGCATCCTTGGGCTGATCACATCTATCAGTTATTTGATGATCGCCAGCTCTGGCCAAGTCTTGGTTTATAACCTGAGTGAATGGGCCGCACCGTTTGGTATTGTCTTAGTTCTAGATCGACTCTCAGCATTCATGTTGGTGCTGACTTATGGTCTTGCTGTGCCAGTGATGTGGTTTGCCAGCAAAGAATGGGATGAGCGTGGTCGTTATTTCCATGCCATGTGCCATTTCTTACTAATGGGTTTATGTGGTGCATTCCTGACAGGCGATTTATTTAACCTATTTGTGTTCTTTGAAATCCTGTTGATGGCATCATATGTTTTGCTCTTACATGGTCAAGGCAAAGCACGTTTTCAGCTTGGTATTCATTACGTCACCATTAACCTATTTGCCTCTGCCCTCTTCCTGATTGGACTCGGGATGATTTACGGCAGTGTAGGTAGCTTAAATATGGCTGATGTTGCACGACTTATGCCTTTGCTTGAAGCGGATCAACATCGTATCGCAGTGGCTGGTGCATTGTTACTGTTTACCGTCTTTGGCATCAAAGCTGCAATGCTGCCTGTAGGGTTCTGGTTACCGAAGACCTATGCTGTGGCAACCACGCCTGTCGCAGCCTTATTCACTATCATGACCAAGGTCGGCATCTATGCCATTCTCCGTGTCAATGGTACTGTTTTTGACGATGGGATTAGCCGTGAAATCTTACAACAGTGGCTGTTACCAATTGGCTTAGTAACCTCGCTCTATGGTGCTTATGGCGCAATCGGAACGGATCGCTTACGTCGTTTTGTCGGTTTTATGATTTTGTCTTCTATCGGGACAATATTGGTTGCAATTTCATTCTTTAATACGGATGCATGGGCTGCGGGGCTTTATTACCTGATTCACAGTACCATCATTGGTGCAGCATTTTATATTCTCTCAGGTTGGATTACCTCACAACGCGGCGAATTTAAAGATCATTTTAAAATTGCACCTCGCATGAAACAACATAATACCGTTGCTGTCTGCTATTTCATCATTGCGTTGATGATGGCTGGTCTACCGCCATTTAGCGGATTTTTGGGTAAAGTATTTCTCTTGCAAGCCACGGCAAACTCACCTTACCAAATCATGATTATTTTGATTGTATTGTTGGTGAGTTTACTCAGTATTATCGCATTCACCCGAGTTGGTTTTGTACTTTTCTGGCGTTCATCTCGCCCAGAAGATGATATTCATACTGAAGAATATCAGCGTTATCAGGCTTTGCCGAATAAGGCACCGCTTCGTAATGACAAAACTATTTATTTGCTGTTAACAGCGCTTGTGGGATATATGGTTTTTGCTGCGCCGATCTATGACTACACCTACAAAACTGCGCAGCAAATTCAAGACAATCCATTATATGAATCCTTGCTGCTGAAAAAGGATGAAGAAGGTAAAATCATCAGTGTTCAACCTTATGACCCTGAAAATTTACCTGAAACCAAATATGGTGGTGAATCAGCCGATCCAAATGCACACCTCATTCCTGCATTGATCGCGCCTGAAACTCTACATGGCGAGCATATTTCTGAGTATAAGCAACGCCAAATTCA
This sequence comes from Acinetobacter sp. YH12219, assembly GCF_013417875.1. Taxonomy (NCBI): domain Bacteria; kingdom Pseudomonadati; phylum Pseudomonadota; class Gammaproteobacteria; order Moraxellales; family Moraxellaceae; genus Acinetobacter; species Acinetobacter sp. YH12219. The sequence goes on along the minus strand of NZ_VPDC01000005.1, from coordinate 98,542 downwards.
GGGACAGCAGCAAGAAGAAAAACTGCCTGAAGAAACCCAACTAAAACCGATGGAGGCACCTTAACATGGCGAAAACATCTGTATTAAATCGCTGGTTTCCACATCCATTAGTTTCAGTCATGGTTGGTCTGAGCTGGGTTATGTTGGCGCACAGTCTAGATGCGGCCACACTCTGCATGGCCTTGTTTTTAGCCATTGTTATTCCACGATTGGTTCGCCCTTTTATTGACCGAACGCCGAATATCAACTGGCTGGCAGCATGTAAATTATTCTTTGTGGTGCTGTGGGATATTATTGTCAGTAATATCCATGTTGCAAAATTAGTCCTTGGGCCAACACATAAACTGCACCCGAAATGGTTCCGTGTTCCTCTCGATACACAGCATGAGGAAGTCAATTCTTTACTTGCGATGATCATCACCACCACGCCTGGTACGGTGTCTGCGGGGATTGACCAAGACCGTGGTGATATTTTGGTCCATGCGCTGAGCACGGATGATCCCGAAGCGGAAATTCAAACCATTAAAGAGCGCTATGAACGCCCTCTCATCCTCATTTTTGGCGCTGATACAGGAGAATCTGCATGACAATTTTACCGTATGCGCTTGGCATCTGTTTAGTTGCTGTGACGATCTCGATGTTATTGTGTCTCATTCGCTTGGTGATGGGACCCTCAATCGTAGACCGGCTACTTGCTTTAGATACCTTATTCTTAAATGCCACCTGTTTAATTGTCATTTTAGGTATTTATTGGGCAAGTACATCGATGTTTGAAGGGGCTTTATTGGTTGCCATGCTTGGGTTTGTGTCTACAGCCGCTTTAGCACGCTATTTCACCACTGGCCACGTCATCGACTAGGAGTACATTAATATGCAATTAGTCATGGAAATTTTGGTCTCGATTTTTTTGGTGATTGGCGCTTTTTTCATGTTGGTCGGGGGTATTGGTATGGTTCGCCTACCCGACTTATTTATGCGTCTACACGCACCGACTAAATCAAGCACCTTAGGTTTAGGAAGTTTTCTAATTGCTGCAATTATTTATGCAGCATTTCAAGGGCGTTTTGGATTTGCAGAAATCCTGATCACGCTTTTTGCTTTTATCACTGCACCGGTTTCTGCAAACCTCATGGCACAAGCCGCATTACATTTACGACTGCGCTCGATGAGTGGTGATGCACCAGAAGCGCTTAATCGCCCTCTTCCTTGGCAGCGAACTCGCCGCCGTGCATTTCACTCTAAAGTCCATTCAAAACCGGAAGATCTGGATTAAATCCAGATCTAGTTTTGATTATGCCTTCGAGCTAAAAAAATCTTTGATTCGCATCCACATTTTTTCAAATACGCTGCTTTGAGCCATATATTGCAAACGCTTTTGGTTATATGGCGTCGTCTTTAATCCATATTTTTCTGCTAAATCAATCAGTATATTTGTTTCATAACTACTTTGAAAATGATCAGACCAATTAGGCTGATATTGACTCATCTCAAGATTCGCCAATTCATAAAACAGCTGTGCCATCACGGCATCCTGTCTTGAAACAAAATTTTTCCGCTCATTAATCTGTAAACTGGCCTGCTCTCGTATGGCATCGTATTCCGCTGTTGTGAGTTTTCGTTGATTCTTCCAGTGCGCATCAGGTACATAACCTATTCCATAATGTACATTCAACAATGGATATTCATGAAAATATTTTGCTGTCGCACGTTTTTCTTTGGCTGTTAAAATATTCAGATGAATCCATTCACTGCCAAGATGTATCGATGGATCACGCTTCATGCCTTCAGCAATCCATTTTTTGGCCTGTGGAATATTGCCAATCAACTCATATGCAGTACCTAAATTCACTGCAGTCTTTGGTAAACCTGGATGCTCTTTTTCAATTGCACGCAAAACCTTAATGGCTAAATCGTAACGGCCTGCGTAGATCTGATGTACGGCATAATCATTTTCTGCCTGATAGTCTATTGGGCTAGGATGCCTTGAGACAAAGTTATTCAATTTTTCATCATGATCTTCTTCGTGTTGATTTTCTTTTTCTGAATCAGATGTATAAAAATCTTCTACATAGGTATTTAAACATGCCCAACTTGGCATAGTGATGAGTAATATGCTGCTCAATAGCATGATTTTTTTATTATATTGTGTGTATAGACTGGACTATCCAATGTCATTTTCAAGCTTAGTTTTATCATCTAGTTATAATTCTGTGTGTTATTGGGGATTTTTAAAGAATGACCATTCAAACATAAAAAAGCCACCCGAAGGTGGCTTTTTTCATTCAGCGAACTGAATTATTCATCATCTTTTTTTGCTTCGTCAGTAGGAGGTAAGTCCTTGACCGCTTCCGCAATTAGACCAAACATATAGTTGCCATAAGCATTTGTTTTGTCGTAATGGAAACGCAAACGTGGCGTAATACGTGTTTTGATACGATGGCTTAGTTCATGACGCAAGAAACCAGATGCTTTATTCAAGACATCTAAAGTCTCTTTATTTGCGGCTTCACTTTGCTCATCGCCTAGCTCACGACCCATTACAGTCACATAAACTTCGGCATATCCTAAGTCTGGGCTCACCTTCACGGCAGAGATGGTCACTAGACCACCTAAGCGTGGATCTTTCAGCTCCTGACGGATCAGTTCTGACAACTCACGTTGTACTGTATCCGCCATACGCTTCAGACGTTGACTACCCGCCATTAAAGACTCCGTTTAATTAATTGAACATCGTACACTTCAATCTTATCTTGTGCTTTGATGTCTTTATAGCCTTTCACCGCAAGACCACATTCCATACCGGCACGAACTTCTTCAACCACATCTTTGTAGCGACGAAGAGATTCAAGCTCACCTTGGAATACCACCACGTCATCACGTAATACGCGAATCGGTTTATTACGGTGTAATGTACCTTCAAGTACCATACAACCTGCAGCAGCACCGAATTTACTTGAGTGGAACACTTCACGTACTTCAGCAACACCCAGAATTGTTTCACGGTGTTCAGGCGCCAATTTACCGCTCATCGCATCTTTCACATCATCAATTAATTGATAGATGATTGAGTAGTAACGAATGTCGATACCATCAGCATCAGCTTTTTGACGTGCAGTATTATCAGCACGTACGTTAAAGCCGAGAAGAACCGCTTCTGATGATTCAGCAAGTGTTACGTCAGACTCAGTGATCGCACCAACACCTGAACCAATAATACGTACTTTCACTTCATCAGTTGCAAGTTCAGCAAGTGCAACGTGTAATGCTTCCAAAGTACCACGTACGTCTGTTTTCAATACCACGTTGACAATAGGCACATCTTTCTTGCCCATAGACGCCATGATATTTTCAAGACGCATCGCAGATTGACGCTCAAGACGTTTTTGACGTTCACGATCCATACGTGCATCAGCAACTTCACGTGCTTTCTTCTCGTCATTTACAACAAGAACTTCGTCACCCGCCATTGGCGCTTCAGGAAGACCCAAGATTTCCACAGGAATCGAAGGACCAGCAGATTTAATACGTTGACCATTTTCATCTGTCATTGCACGTACACGACCGTATGACGAACCTGCAAGAACAAGGTCACCCACTTTCAATGTACCGTTTTGAACAAGAATCGATGTTACCGCACCACGCCCTTTGTCTACACGTGCTTCAATTACAACACCTTGTGCCGCACCCTCTTCAGATGCTTTAAGCTCAAGAAGTTCGGCTTGAATTGAGATCAAGTCAAGAAGTTCGTCGATACCTGCACCGCTGTGCGCAGAAACCATTGCCACTGGAACGTCACCGCCCCATTGCTCAGGTACGATTTCTTTCGTCGTCAACTCATTCAATACGCGATCTGGATCAGCAGACTCTTTATCCATTTTGTTGATAGCAACAATAATTGGCGTACCTGCTGCACGTGCATGGTCAATCGCTTCCGCAGTTTGTGGCATAACACCATCATCTGCTGCAACAACCAACACTACGATATCTGTAGATTTCGCACCACGTGAACGCATTGCAGTAAATGCTGCGTGTCCCGGTGTATCTAAGAAAGTAATAATACCTTTTTCAGTTTTCACATGGTAAGCACCAATATGCTGTGTGATACCACCTGCTTCACCTGCAGCCACTTTAGAGCGACGAATACGGTCAAGAAGTGATGTTTTACCATGGTCAACGTGACCCATAATTGTCACAACTGGCGGACGAGTGGTTTGGACACCACGCGCTTCTTCAGCTGCTTCAAGTAAGTTGTCTTCTGCTTGTGTATCCGAAACAAGTACTGGATTGTGACCCATTTCTTCAACAACAAGTGCTGCAATTTCTTGATCAATCGCTTGGTTTTGAGTAACCAATTCGCCCATTTTCATGAGTGATTTGATAACTTCGCGAACTTTAACCGCCATTTTCGCAGCCAAGTCAGCAACAACAATTGTTTCACCAATTTCAACATCATAAACTTGTTTTTTAACTGGTTTTTCAAAGCCATGCTTGTTCGCTTGACTTGTTTTTAAACCACGTTTATGTGAGTTATCACGGAAAGATTGCTCTTCGCCACGACGACCACCTTTTTTAGGTGAACGTGAATTGTTGGTATTGGTACCACGTTTAATTTCACGGTCTTCTTTCGCAAATGAATCTTCATATGCCTGACCTACAAGGCCGGCAGCAAGCGGAGAATCATCTACAACACGAATGGTCGCAGTAGTGTCTTCGTTAGAATACTTAGACGCCATTTGACGCATTTGCTCAAGCGTACGTTGTTGCGCTTCTTCAGCGGCTTTACGACGCGCCGCTTCTTCTACAGCTTTCAATTGTGCTGCTTGAGCTTCACGTGCTTTTTTCTGTTCTAGAGTTTCAACAGGTTTTGTAATTGGCTTGTTGTTTGACTTACGTTTTACAACAACCGCAGCTTTCGGTGTTTCTTGCTTCGCATGTTCTTGCTTCGCAGCAGCACGCATTGCTTCTAAAGCTTGTTTCGCTTTAGATACTGGTTGTTGCTTCGGTTCTTCAGCTTTCGCTTCAACCTTAGGTTCCTGTTTACGTGCTTGTTGGTCAGCTTGTGCTTTCGCTAATGCTTCAGCTTTAATTTGCTCAGGATCCGGTTTAACAAATGTATGTTTCTTACGAACTTCTACATTAATCGTTTTTGCCTTGCCCGATGTACTCGCCACTTTAGCAGTACTGGTAGTTTTACGTTTCAACGTGATTTGTCCTGCATTGCCCGCATCCTGACCATGAACTTTTTTCAAATGGTTAACGAGGGCATTTTGTTGTTCAGTGGAGATAATATCGTCAGGTTTAGTTTGTGGTAAACCCGCATCACGAACCTGTTCCAGTAGCTTCTCAACTGGACGACCCACGCTGAGAGCTAACTCCTTAATCGACTTGTCCGTCATATATTACCTCCTAGTTAAACCATGATTCGCGCGCTTTCATAATAAGTTGACCTGCTTTTTCAGCACCTAAACCTTCGATATCAGAGATATCGTCAGTGGCTTGATCTGCAAGATCATCTACAGTTACCACACCGCGAGCGGCAAGCGCATATGCGATTTCTTTAGTCACGCCTTCCATTGCAGCAAGCTCTTCGCTTGGCTCTTGGATGTTTTCTTGTTGCTTCAATGCATCAGCCAATGCAATTTCTTTTGCACGACCTTGTAGCATTTCAACAGTTTCAGCATCAAGTTCGATCTCATCGAATGTTTCCGCAGGAACATACGCGATTTCTTCTAATGATGTGAAACCCATTTCAACTAACGCCATCGCTAAGTCTTCATCAATATCTAGACGTGTAACAAACATATCTAAATATTGTTGCGCTTCGTTTTGTTGGCGTGCGTGATATTCTTCTTCAAGCATCATATTGAGCTTGTAACCAGTCAATTCAGATGCTAAGCGTACGTTTTGACCTTGAGAGCCAATTGCACGTGCTAACTGATCACTCGTTGCAAAAATAATATCTGCAGTACGTTCTTCTTCATCAATCACGATACCTGATACATCAGCAGGCTCTAGAGCACTTGCAATGTATTGTGCAGCGTCATCAGACCAAACGACTACATCAATACGCTCACCATTTAACTCTGATTGAACTGCTTGGATACGTGTACCACGCATACCAATACATGCACCTACAGGATCAATACGGTGATCGTTTGTTTTCACAGCGATTTTAGCACGAACGCCAGGTTGGCGTGCAGCAGCCTTAATCTCAATGATTTCTTCAGCAATTTCAGGAATTTCTTTCTTCATCAATGCAATAAGCATTTCTGGTTTAGAACGAGAAAGTAATAACTGAGCACCACGGCCTTCACGGTTTACGTTAAACAAAATCGCGTTTACACGTTGTTTAGGACGTAGAATTTCTTTAGCGATCATTTCTTCACGCGCAAGATATGCTTCTGCATTGTCACCTAAATCAATGATAAAGCCATCTTTGGTTTGTTTTTTCACTTCACCGTAGATGAGTTCACCAACTTTAGATTCGTAAGCATCTGCAATTAGCGCTCGCTCTGCTTCACGAATTTTTTGAACAATCACTTGTTTCGCAATTTGTGCCGCAATACGACCGAAATCAATCGATTCAACTTCAAGTTCACGGATATCCCCAATTGCCCATTTTGCAGGATCTACATCAGAGATCGCATCTTGGCATGCTGGCATTTCGTGATCTTCGTCGGCAACCACTTCCCATTGACGGAAAGTACGGTAATCACCAGTACGACGGTCGATTTCTACACGTAGACGAGCTTCTTCCGAGTGAGTTCCCTCGTAGAATTTCTTCTTAGTCGCTGCAACTAAAGCTTGTTCAAGCGCTTCAAAAATTGCATCACGACTTACACCTTTTTCGTTACTAACCGTTTCTACTACGGTAAGAATTTCACGAGCCATAAGTCACCTATTCGTTCAGATTCTTATTTATTAAATTAATCTTGGAAAACCAGATTTGCTTTATCAATATTGTGGCTGTCAATATCCAACACTTGTTGCTTTTCAACTTCAACCTGAATCATTTCGCTTTCAAGGTCTACGCTTACAAGTTTGGCTTGGAATTTACGACGATTATCCACAGCACTGATCAAACGCAAAGCGACTTGCTGACCAATGTATGCCGTCATTTGTTCCAATTTAAAGAACTGACGATCCCAACCTGGAGATGACACTTCCAATGCATATTCGCCTGAAATTGGATCATGTACATCCAACATCGCACCCACTTGCTGAGTGACACGAACACAGTCCTGCACGCCGATACCACGGCCTTGCTCAACTTCGCCATCTTCATTGATGACAGGTTCTGCATTTTCATCAACTTCACGGTCGATATAAATACGTAACAGTGAACGTTTTCCTTGAGGTTGGAAATCAATCCCCCAAAGTTCTACATCACATGCTTGCACCGCTGGGGCAATTAAGTCCTGAAGTGCTTGAGTTTTATTTGATAGCTTCATTTACTCTCGTCAAATTTGTGCGATTCGATGGTCGAAATGACCACTACAGACCAATGCAAAACTATAGTAGTAGTGAAACATGACGGTTTGACCAAAATACTGTCGACACTACACGATAGCCAATAAAAAAGGGCGTAAATCGCCCCATTATTACACAGAAAACCATAGTCCACTGTGCAAAAAGGCCCACCTAGTTGTGAGCCTCTTTTAGAAACTTGGTAGCGGGAGCTGGATTTGAACCAACGACCTTCGGGTTATGAGCCCGACGAGCTACCAGACTGCTCCATCCCGCATCAACATGCAAAAATTATATACAATTTCTTGGTCATTTTCAATCTAAAACAACCTGAAGAATTGCCCTACTGAGTTGCATCTCAGAGGATTGGTAGCGGGAGCTGGATTTGAACCAACGACCTTCGGGTTATGAGCCCGACGAGCTACCAGACTGCTCCATCCCGCATCAACATCACAATGACTTTCAGATAAACTGCTTATATAGATTGTGTGCTATATAAGATTGGTAGCGGGGGCTGGATTTGAACCAACGACCTTCGGGTTATGAGCCCGACGAGCTACCAGACTGCTCCACCCCGCATCAATATGCAAATAGTTTTCTCAGCTTTAAAAGCTGTCCATTTAAAAGTTTGCATCTTAAAAATAGAATTGATTGGTAGCGGGAGCTGGATTTGAACCAACGACCTTCGGGTTATGAGCCCGACGAGCTACCAGACTGCTCCATCCCGCATCAACAGAGTTTTGCTGCATACACCAACTTATGTTTTGGATTATAAGTTGGTGCGGAAGGGGGGACTTGAACCCCCACGCCCGAAAGCACTACCACCTCAAGGTAGCGTGTCTACCAATTCCACCACCACCGCAGCTGTGACGCATTCTAGTCGCAACACGTCAAAAAAGAAAGCGCTAAATAAATTATTCAGCGCTTTTTGGTGCAGTTGGCGAAGTTTCAGCCGATTTTACTGGCGCAGTCGGTACTGAAGAAATCGCATTCAGACTATAAGCATCTGTCGCTTGTTTCTTTGCAAACACAGCAAGTGTCAAGCTCGTAACGAAGAACAAAGCCGTTAAAATCGCAGTCAAACGGGTCATAAAGTTACCCGAACCCGATGCACCAAATACAGTTGCAGCACCGCCGCCACCAAAAGATGCACCCGCATCTGCGCCTTTACCATGCTGAACTAAAATCAGCACGATCATTAAAATCGCTAAGATAATATGTACCACCAGCACAAACGTATGCATGCTGAACTCCTAATTATTTTGTATTTGCAAATGCTTGAGCAATTTTATAAAACGACTCTGCATTTAATGATGCACCACCGACCAGCGCACCATTGATATCCGGACAGGCTGCCAACTCTACTGCATTTTCAGGTTTTACACTACCACCATAAAGAATCGCAGTATGAAGTCCCATTGGGGTGATTTGGCTTAAACCTTCACGAATTTTAGCGTGCATCGCTTGCGCATCTTCAGGTGACGCTGTTTTACCTGTGCCAATGGCCCAAATTGGCTCATAAGCCACCACAATTTGTTTCCACTGCTCTGCTTGTACGACAGCAGCAATATCACATATTTGTTGTAACACAATCTGTTCTGCTTGGCCGCTTTCACGTTGTTCCAAGCTTTCACCCACACAATAAATCACAGTCAAACCTGCGTTTAATGCATTATTTACTTTTTCATTAATGATATGCGGTTGATCAGCAAAAATTTCACGGCGTTCTGAATGACCAATCAGTACAAACTCAACACCATAATCTTTTAATAGCTCTGCACTGAGCTCACCCGTATATGCGCCTGTACCTGCGAAGCGAGAAACGTCTTGTGCAACGGTCATAATATTACGGCTTGCTTGTACTAATTCATTTTGCACCGAGGTCAGAGCAATAGCTGTTGGTGCAACCCCAATATGGCATGCCGCTTCAGCAATATTTTGTTCATTTAATAATTGCTTAAAATTCTTAAGAAGTGCGCCAGCATCGGCTTGCAATGGGTTCATTTTCCAGTTACCCACTACCCAAGGCGTAATCGTCGAACCCGACATATTTATCCCACATGACAAAGATGAAATCGGGCACATTCTACACGTAATTCATAATTTTGAAGATAAATTTCAACACATTTGCATCTTCGAACCACACCAGTCATTCCAAGATCTTCACTTTTCTGTAAAAAAATTAAGCAGATTTAAGGACTGGTTCATGCTTTTTACCAATTCTTAGCTAGTGACAACACTTTAAGATATGGTATTTTTGTGCAACAAAAGTATAATTTTGCTATACCAATTATAAACAGACTGAAGCATAGGCAAGTAAAAGCATGACAGCAGTTCAAGGTTCTTCAAGATTTACGGGGTTTATTCGTCGCTTAGTTGACGAAGGGCATCTGTCTGCCGAAAAAATGCAAGCAGCGCTGCAAAATTCAAAAAAGGCTCATCAAGATATCGTGCCGCATTTGATTCAGGAATATCACCTTTCAGCACGCCTGATCGCAGAAACCATCTCGATAGAGTTCGGTGAACCGGTTTTTGATATTTCAACTTATGATACGTCTTTAATTATACGTGATGAATTTGAAGATAAACTCATTACTAAGCATCGTATTTTGCCTATTTTTAAACATGGCAATTTATTATTCGTTGCGATCAGTAATCCCACCAATATTGAAGCAGTGGATGCCATTCGATTTGGTAGTAAGCTGAATACTGAAACAATTATTGTTGAACATGACAAACTTGAAAAGTTAATTGAACAGAACTTCGCTGAAGAAAGTACTTTCGACTTTGACGATGACTTTGATCTTGATTTAGATAATGAAACACCCGATCCATCTCAAGAAGATGAAGATGAGGCAACGGGTGATGAAGCTCCGATTGTTAAATACATCAATAAACTACTAGTCGACGCAATTCGCATGGGTGCATCTGACTTACATTTCGAACCCTATGAAAAGTCTTACCGCGTCCGCTACCGTGTCGATGGCGTGTTAAGAACAATTACTAATCCGCCCTTGCAGCTCGCTACAAGACTTGCTTCACGTTTAAAAGTCATGTCACAAATGGACATCTCGGAAAAACGTATACCTCAAGACGGTCGTATCAAGTTAAAGCTGTCAAAGAACAAAGCTATCGACTTCCGTGTGAACTCTTTACCGACATTGTTTGGTGAAAAACTTGTTCTACGTATCCTTGATCCATCTAGTGCGATGCTAGGGATTGATGCGTTGGGTTATGAACCTGATCAAAAAGAACTGTTCATGCAGGCTTTAGAAAAACCACAAGGCATGCTGCTCATTACCGGTCCAACGGGTTCCGGTAAAACCGTATCTCTATATACAGGTTTAAATATTCTCAACCGTGAAGATACCAATATTTCAACGGCCGAAGACCCTGTGGAAATTAACTTAGAAGGGATCAATCAGGTAAACGTAAATAATAAAGTCGGCCTCACCTTCTCTGCAGCCTTAAAATCATTCTTACGTCAAGACCCTGATATTGTGATGGTCGGTGAGATTCGAGATTTAGAAACGGCTGAAATTGCAATTAAAGCGGCTCAAACAGGTCACATGGTGATGTCTACACTGCATACCAATAGTGCACCTGAAACACTGACACGCTTACGCAATATGGGCGTGCCTTCATTTAACATCGCGACATCCGTGAACCTTGTCATTGCGCAGCGACTTGCACGTCGCCTATGTTCACAATGTAAAGAAACAGTAGACGTACCAAAACAAAGTCTATTGGAGCTTGGTTTTACCGAAGATGATTTAAATACACCAGAATTCCAAATATACCAGCCTGTGGGTTGTGCCGAATGCCGTGAAGGCTATAAAGGCCGTGTCGGTATTTACGAAGTCATGAAAGTGACACCTGAAATTTCAAGAATTATTATGGAAGACGGCAATGCCTTACAAATTGCCGAAGCTTCAAATCAAGCAGGTTTCAACAATTTACGCCGTTCAGGCTTAATTAAGGTCATGCAGGGGGTGACTTCACTTCAAGAAGTCAATCGTGTGACCAGTGAGTAAGTGAATTAGTATTTAAAAATAAGGATAAATTCATGGCTGTAAAAAAAGCGCAGATGATGCCAACCTTCAGTTATGAAGGCGTGGATCGCAAAGGGGCGAAAATCAAAGGGGAAATGCCTTCGCGTAATATGGCTTTAGCTAAAGTCACTTTACGTAAGCAAGGCATCACCATTAAAACCATTCGAGAAAAACGTAAAAACATTCTCGAAGGCTTGATGAAAAAGAAAGTATCCACTTTGGATATCACGGTATTCACGCGCCAACTTGCAACCATGATGAAAGCCGGCGTACCGCTCGTTCAAGGGTTCGAAATCGTGGCGGAAGGCTTAGAAAACCCAGCCATGCGTGAAGTGGTCTTGGGGATTAAAGGTGAAGTTGAAGGCGGCAATACCTTTGCAGGTGCACTGCGTAAATATCCGCAGTATTTCGACAACCTATTTTGCTCTTTGGTTGAATCAGGCGAACAATCGGGTGCACTTGAAACCATGCTGGATCGTGTTGCCATTTATAAAGAAAAAAGTGAATTGCTTAAGCAAAAAATCAAAAAGGCCATGAAGTACCCAGCCACAGTTATTGTGGTCGCGATAATTGTGACGATTATTTTGATGGTGAAAGTTGTACCCGTATTTGAAGGCCTTTTCAGTTCATTTGGTGCAGAACTGCCAGCTTTTACTAAGATGGTTGTCAATATGTCAAATTGGACTAAAGATTATTGGTTTATCATGCTTGTGGTTATTGCAATATTAATTGGTGGGTTTCTAGAAGCAAAAAAACGTAGCAAAGCTTTCCGAGACTTCTTAGACAAAGCTGCACTAAAAGCACCAATTTTTGGTGATTTGGTTTATAAAGCGATTATTGCCCGCTATAGCCGTACCTTGGCAACCACCTTTGCCGCAGGTGTACCTTTAATCGATGCACTAGAATCAACTGCAGGTGCAACCAACAACGTGGTCTATGAAACAGCGGTCATGAAAATTCGTGAAGATGTCGCGACTGGTCAGCAATTGCAATTCGCCATGCGTGTTACCGATAAATTTCCACCTATGGCAGTCCAAATGGTCGCTATTGGTGAAGAGTCTGGTGCTTTAGATGCCATGCTAGATAAAGTGGCGACACATTATGAGAATGAAGTAGATAATGCCGTTGATGGCTTAACCTCGATGATGGAACCCTTAATTATGGCTATTCTCGGGATTTTAGTAGGGGGGCTTGTTGTCGCAATGTACCTCCCAATCTTCCAAATGGGTTCAGTGGTTGGTTAAAACCAAGAAAAGGAAATATTTTGTTTACTGATTTTTTTAGCTACTTAATCAACAACCCAACTGCGATGTATATCGCAGTTGGGATTTTTAGTCTTTGCATCGGCAGTTTTTTGAATGTGGCGATTTACCGCACGCCGAAGATGATGGAACAAGAATGGCGCACGGATTGCCAACTGTTTTTACATCCAGACCAACCGATTATTGATGAAACAAAGATTACCCTAAGTACTCCTGCTTCAACCTGCCCAAAATGTAAAACGCCAATTCGTTGGTATCAAAACATTCCGGTTATCAGTTGGATTGTTTTACGCGGAAAATGTGGAAGTTGCCAAAACCCGATCAGTAGCCGTTATCCACTGATTGAGCTACTCACCATGATCTGTGCGCTGATTGTTGTTGCAGTTTTTGGTCCAACCATCCAGATGCTGTTTGGTTTGGTGCTGACTTATGTATTGATTGCATTAACCTTTATTGACTTTGACACCCAACTTTTACCTGACCGTTATACCCTTCCTTTGGCTGCACTCGGGCTTGGCGTGAATAGCTATGCCATTTATACCTCTGCAACCTCAGCCATTTGGGGATATATCATCGGCTTCTTATGCCTATGGATTGTTTACTATTTATTTAAAATCATCACTGGCAAAGAAGGTATGGGCTATGGTGACTTTAAGCTTTTAGCTGCCTTGGGTGCATGGATGGGCCCTTTCCTGCTTCCACTGATTGTATTACTCTCTTCACTGGTGGGTGCAATCATCGGCATTATTTTGCTCAAAGTCCGTAAAGAAAACCAACCTTTTGCATTTGGTCCCTATATTGCCATCGCTGGATGGATCGCCTTTTTATGGGGTGATCAAATTATGAAAATTTATTTGGGTCAGTAAGGTCGTTGTATGACATTTGTCTTGGGTTTAACAGGTGGTATTGGTAGCGGTAAATCTGCTGCAAGCAATTGGTTTGAACTCCAAGGCATTCAAGTCGTCGATGCTGATATCGTTGCACGGGAAGTTGTCGAACCTGGTCAACCTGCACTGAATCAAATTCAACAACAATTTGGTGATTGGGTTTTACTTGCAAATGGTGAGTTAAATCGGCGCGCTTTACGTGAACATATCTTTAAAGATCCTACAGCACGTCAAGCACTTGAAGCCATTACCCATCCTGCAATACGCCAGTCCATTATCCAACAGTTAAATGAAGCCACCAGCCCCTATGTCATCTTGGTTTCACCACTATTATTTGAAACCAATCAACATGAATTGACCAATCACACCTTGCTGATTGATGCCACAGAACAATTGCAAATTCAGCGTGCATCACAGCGCGATAGTCAAAATATCGAGCAAATCCAAAAAATTATTCAAGTTCAAATGTCACGTCAGGAAAAGCAAAAAATCGCCGATGATATCGTGCTGAATGATGGTCATTTAGATCATCTTTATGCGCAGCTTCGGCCCTTGCATCTCAAGTACTTAGCGCACGCTGAAAAAAACTAAATAAAAAAGCAGTCTTACTCAGACTGCTTTTTTTGTTGTTCGAGTTGCTGCTCTAGACTGTCCTTTCGCCCCAACCATTTCCACGGTTGAATCGCTCCAATCCCCATCCCGACTAATCCGCACACGATTGCAAAACTTAAAGGTTCATTTAGCAGCGGCACCGCTAAAATCGCAGCAATAAAAGGTGCCAAAGTTACGATGCTTCCGGCTTTAAATGCACCCAAGCGCTTGATCGCCTCTACATACGTTAAAGTCGCAATAATCACCACAAAAATACCGTGAAAGATGACTTGCCCAATGAGCTGCAGCGGCTCAGGATCGGACCAATGTTTAGGGAAAAATATTAGATAAATTGGCACAAATACCACGGCAGACCAAATCGCAACCCCTGCCATGGCATGCCAAGCAGAGAGTTTCCATTGCTTAAGCAATACCGTAAATATTCCCCACCAAATGGCACTGATAAAAAACAGCAAATCACCTAAACCAAACGCTACACCGGTTTCCACATACATCAAATAACTCATTAAGCTAATGGCAGAGACCATAATCACCACACTGATCCAGGTATGCTTATCGAGTGGCTGTTTGAAGATCAGGAATGCGGCTATGGCCGTACATAAGGGAATACAACCATTGAGGAAGATTGCCGCATGGGCCGCAGGAGCATAATGAAATGCGCTATAGGCCGTTAAGCAATAGGTCACCCCACCGAGCATAGCGAGGATAAAAGGCTCTTTCTTCCATAAAAAAGCCGTATCTTTTTTATAAATCAAAATTGGCATTAAGATGCAAAATGCCAAAGCAAACCGAAGTGCCGTGATATCCCAAGCACTGATTCCCCAATTGGCGCTTAAACGCGCCGTTAAGGTGAATCCCCCCCAAATACACATGGTAATGAAAACATATAAATAACCTTGCTTTTGGGGAGACATCATCACTGCTATTTCAATTCATTATTACGTTGACGACATGCTTCATACAATGCCATACCTGTTGCGACACTGACATTTAAGCTTTGCAAATTGCCGGCCATTGGAATGTACACAGTTTGATCACATTGCGCCTGCGTAATGGGACGTAAACCTGTATCTTCAGCGCCCATCACCACACATACACCCGTACCTGTGAAGTCAAAATTCTGAATCGGCAATGCTTTTTCATCTAGCATGGTTCCGACTACGCGTACATTAAAGTCTTCTTTGATTTGAGCCAAGGTACGTGCCAAGTTTGTCACCTGAATAAACTTCACTTTTTCAGCACCACCTGCAGCCACTTTACGGGCTGTTGGGGTAAGCGTCGCTGAACGATCACGCGGTGCAATCACAGCTTCAACACCCATGGCTGCCGCTGTACGAATACATGCACCAAGGTTATGTGGGTCTGTAATATGATCTAAAGCCAATAGCAGTGCATTTGGATTGGCTTGTAATAAAGCCTCTAAATCTTTTTCGTTTAAGACTGGATGTGGACGTACAGCCGCGACCACACCTTGATGGAACGGTTGTCCCGCAAGTTTTTCCAAACTATCACGGCTAGCTTTTTGAATGCTGACACCAAATGGTTCTGCCAACTCAAAAATACGTTTCAAACGCTGATCATCACGTCCTTTTAACGCAAATAAAGTTAATACGCGTTCTGGCTCAAGTTCCAGTAATGACTCCACTGAATGAACGCCATAATAATATTCCGGTTTCGCCATGAACGACCTCTAATTTGCAAACTTCGATAAACTTTTAAACAGGGTATGATCACCCAGCGCACAGCTTAGGTTATCAAAAAGAAAAATCCTGCAAAGCAAGCTTTACAGGATTTATGCTATGACACATAGTTTAACCGATTTGAGGTTAAAAAACTGTGCCTAAATTGATTGAATTATTAGCCTTCTAAGTGGCACACATAATCCAAGACTTCATCTGTTTCAATTTTAAATCGGCTATTACCTGGCACGTAGAACGATTGACCCGCACGGAATAGTTCGCTTTCTTCGCTATCAGCAATTTGAACACGGCATTCACCTGAAATAATTTCCATACGTTCAGGTACATGGGTTTCAAAAGTCAGCGCTTGTTCAGTTGGAAGCAACACACCCAGTGTTTTCTTGGTTCCATCTTCAAATTGCACAGTGTGGCTGATACATAGACCGCCAAAATAAACATTTGATTTTTTGATGACTGATACATGATCAAACTGTGCTGACATGCGTTTTCTCCAGATAAAGCATATTTATAATATTTTGATTGAAGTAGTTTAATTGTGCTGCAAAAACTAATCAATCAGTGTTGAAAACTTTGAGATAGATAATTACAAAAATCTGAGAAGTGGATGTGTCCCAATACCATACCACTATCTTGACATTGAGAATCTAAAACAAACTGTACTGTTGTACAAAATACTTTTTTTATTTCATCCACTAAAGTCCTAATTAGGGTCTATTGAAACGCTGCAAAATCATTTCACAGATATACATGGATAATGAATTATATGGATGGATTTAAGAGACCAAATCATGACGTTTTAAGGCAATAACACGTTAGATTAAATACAAGAATACATACACGAACGTGTTTTGTGAGAACTTAGCAAAATGTTGGATGGTTTAAGCTCACGTTATGCAAGATCATTTACTCTTTGCATCACTACACTGCGTGCTTACGGCAGATACGAAACTAATTTCTTATTAAACTGAAATTTAGGATAGAATTATGAGGTTTTTCGTCATCTTAAAATAAAACTTATCTTGTGACTAAAACAAAACTTAATTATCTTTAACTAGAACTTTTCGCAGCTCGGATGCGTTTATGCTGACACATTTAACTCTGATCAATTTTGCATTAGCCGACCATTTAGCCATCGACATTGAACAAGGCTTTAACGTCCTGACGGGTGAAACAGGTGCAGGTAAATCTTTGCTGCTAGACGCACTATCAGCATGTTTAGGTGAACGAACAGACACCAACTATGTGCGCTATGGATCAGACAAAGCCGATGTGACAGCGACCTTTAGCTACCAAGAGCACAGTCCTGAAGCACTGTGGCTCAAAGAACACGAATTGGATGATGAGTCTGGCGAAATCCATTTACGTCGCGTAATTTTTGCAACAGGTCGTAGTAAGGCATGGATAAATGGACGTCCGAGCAGCTTGTCCGAGTTAAAAGAAATTGGCCGCTTATTGGTACAACTCTATAGCCAACACAGCCAACAACAACTCTTAGAACCGCCCTACCCAAAACATTGGCTAGATCGCTATTACAATTTTTATCAGCCTGCTCAAGCCGTGCGTGATGCCTATAGCAAATGGCAAAAGGACATTCGTCAGCACCAAGCAGCACTCGACGCCCAAGCCACACGTAAGCAACGGATAGAAACGCTTGAACTTCAATTGGAAGAACTTGAAGACGTTGTGCAAACGGACTACAAAGAAATCGAGCAAGAATTTGACCGTCTCAGTCATCATGAACATATCATGCAAGATTGTAGCTATGGTCTAAATGCCCTCGATGACGCCGAGCAAAATATCAATCAAGAAATGGGCGCGATCATTCGTCGGATTGAATCGCATGCAGGACGTAGTGAACAACTTTCTGAAATTTATACGTCGCTACTGAACGCTCAAAGTGAAATTGAAGATGCCACCGCAAATTTACGTCAGTTTATTGATCGTCAAAGTTTCGATCCTGAACGTATGGACGAATTAAACACTAAACTCGAAGTTTTTCATCGCTTAGCGCGTAAATATCGTACTCAGCCTGAAGATTTAAAAAATGATTATGATGCGTGGCAACTTGAGCTAGAACAATTACATCAACTTGAAGATCCTGAAACCCTAGCTGAACAAGTGGAAGTGTCTCATCAAGACTTTTTAGCCAAAGCACAGCATTTGGATGATATTCGTCGTGAAGCATCTACCCCATTGGCGAAGCAATTGACTGAACAAGTGAAGCAGCTCGCGCTCCCAGAGGCTCATTTTGAATTTAAATTTGAGCCTCTAGAACAAGCTTCAAGTGAAGGTTTGAGCTTTATTCAACTGCTGTTCACCGCAAACAAAGGGATTCCTGCTCAGCCTTTAGCACGCGTGGCATCGGGGGGTGAATTGTCACGTATTGCCTTAGTCATGCAAGTGATGAATGCTGAAAAAACTGAATCAGAAGTGTTAGTCTTTGATGAAATTGATGTCGGGATCAGTGGCGGAACAGCAGAAATTGTCGGACGTTTGTTGGCTGATTTGGCGCAGCATGTTCAAATTTTATGTATTACTCACCAAGCCCAAGTCGCTGCTCAATCTGACCAACATCTTTTGGTGAAAAAACGTCAAACGGATCCTGCAAGCAGTACCATTATCGAATTAGAAGAAGATGATCGGATTCAAGAGCTGGCTCGAATGACCGGTGGTGTGGAGATTAGTCAAACGACCTTACAACACGCAAAACAATTACGACAATTAAAATTTCAACATAGTTAATTTTAATTTTTTCAAAAAAGCCTGTGGATTAAAACTACACAGGCTTTTTTCTTAAACACACTATTTGACAATTCCCTGATACACAAAGGCTTTCGAGCCTAAGGTATAGCGTAAATATTTATACTGCGGCTGATGTTGTTGATTGAGTAACATAACATCCACGTGTTTCGGACTGATTTTGAGATATTCATTACCGCTACGACGATCGGTTTCATAATGGCAGTCATAATCTACCGAGATTTGATCTAGTTTCTTTTGCTTAGTTTGAAATACATAAGATTTAAGTAACTGTTTTAGTCCAACTTCAACAGCTCTTAGATGATGTAGTCCACTGCAATTATCACCTTTATAATAACTCCTCACCAAATAGACGGTTTTATTTTGGATGTTGACCGGCAAAATTTGATTGATATAGCCTGAGTCAAATTGATCTAAATGTTGCGTTTTTCCCGTTGCATATTGCACATAGCTGCTCCACTCCCCCATGGTGCCTCCGCCAGACACATCAAAACTATAAAATTTAAGTTTTTTATCTGGTGAATATTGCACATGAACAAAACCTTGCTTTTCCAGTTGCGTAAATCCGTAGTGAAAACTGCTCGGATCTGCCGCAATGACATCCACAATTTCACGTTCTATCGCTTCATTGACCTCATAAAAATTTAAGTTTTTATATTTTTTAATCACCTGAGATTCATGTTTTTGTAAGTCAGCGCTTCCTGCAAAGCCTGAAATAGGTAGGCTTGCACAGAGTGCCATCCCTATTATTTTTGAAAAATGTGTCATTGTTGCACCCTCAGTTTATCCTGCTATTTTAAGCAATCTCAGTCATCCATCACGTATAACTTCTCCTCGCTTTTGTACTGCTGTTGTTCAAATCACCAATCATTTCTTCACAATTCACCACATTGCAGACCTGCCTGCACGATGACGATTTTGATCATGCCCCTCACCGGTCGAGCATGACAAATATTGAATTTGCAGAAAAACTCATTGTTGAAAACTTGTGAGTCTAGTATGTTGATAAATACAACGTTATTCGAATGCAATTCACCCCAAAAATTAAACTTACCCCAATAAGGAGAAGCCATTAGGTGACTAAACAATACCTCACACACCGCTGCCTGATTGCTCCACCCGAAATGAACGATGAATTCTTTGCCAATACGGTGATTTATTTGGCTCGACATGATGAAGATGGCGCTCAAGGCATCATCATTAATCGTCCATCAGGTTTACAGATCAAAGAACTCTTGAATGATTTGGAAATTGAGGCAGATAATGTGCATCCTCATGAAGTGTTGCAAGGTGGACCTTTGCGCCCAGAGGCAGGTTTTGTTCTTCATACCGGTCAACCGACATGGCATTCGTCTATTGCTGTAGGTGAAAATGTTTGTATTACCACCTCTAAAGATATTTTAGATGCGATTGCACACAATGAAGGTGTGGGTCGCTATCAGGTGGCCCTAGGCTATGCCAGTTGGGGTAAAAGCCAATTAGAAGAAGAAATTGCTCGGGGTGATTGGCTCATTTGTGACTCAGACATGGATTTAATATTTAACTTACCTTATGACGACCGCTGGGACGCTGCCTATAAAAAAATGGGGGTAGACCGCATGTGGTTATCATCTGAGATTGGACATGCCTGATTTACCACAATATCAAATGATTATGGCCTTTGACTTTGGCACACAAAAAACAGGAATGGCTGTGGGACAAGCCCTGATTGAAAGTGCAAATCCTCTACCACTCTTTCCCATGAAAGATGGCATTCCCAATTGGGATAATCTACTCAAGATTGTGAAACAGTATCAGCCGGATTTGTTTATCGTGGGTCTACCGCTCAATATGGATGATAGCGAATCTGAACTCTCCACACGTGCGCGTAAATTTGCACGACGCCTTCGCCACCAAACCAATATTGAAACCTTGATGGTCGATGAACGCTTAACGACACGTGAAGCGCGTGATGAATTAGATCATTATCAAGCCCAAGGCCGTGCGAAGAATCTTTCTGCCGACAGCCTTGCTGCAGCATTATTTATTGAAAGTTGGTATCGAAATCCAGTGGGACTGAACCCTTAAGCGCTTTCAACAAACAGGCAAATAAAAAAGCATCCGAAAAAGGATGCTTTTTTATGCGCAAGATTGATCACTCAATGCTGCGCAAATGAAATGATTGGGGATAACTTAGTTTTTATCCACAATATGAATCGTGGTGGTTCGACCCGCGACAAAAGCCAGCTGATCATGCGGCACTTCATCCAGTACAATTTTCACTGGTACACGCTGTGCCAAACGGACCCAACTAAAGGTTGGATTGACATTAGCCAGTAAACCATCAGTCGATGTACGTTCACGGTCTTCAATCCCTGTTGCAACGCCTTGTACATGCCCCTTATAAACTTCAGAACTTCCCATCAGTTGGATTGTTGCAGGTGCGCCAACATAGATTTTATCTAGTTTGGTTTCTTCAAAATATCCCACAACATACAATTGTTGACGGTCAATTAAGGCCGCTACGGCTTGGCCAACTTTGACGTAATTCCCTGCTTTGAGTTCAAAGTTAGACAATGTTCCATCAGTCGGTGCAACCACTTCCGAACGTTTTAAATTCAACTCAGCCAAATGCAAACTGCTATTCGCTGCTTCAATTAGGGCTTTTTGCTGCACCACACTGGCTTTGGCTTGTTCAATCGCTGCCTGAGTTTGCTCATGCTCTGCATGTGATTGATCACGCACTGCAAACATTTGATCTTGTTCTTGTTTTGAAATCGCACCGTCCATCAAACTTGCATAACGATTTGCATTTTTATCTGCAAGATTGATATTGGCTTGTGACTTCACTAGATTGGCTTTGGCTTCAGCAAGCTGTGCTTCAGCCCCTGCCAGTCCTGCTTTGGCTTTCGCCAGGTCAGATTTCGCTTGCTCAACATCCAACGCTTGACGTGCCACATCTATACGAAATAACACTTGGCCTTTTTTCACTTGTTGGTTGTCTTGAACCAAGACGTCTGTGACCAAACCTGAAACATCCGATGACACTTGAATTACATCACCACGTACCCGTCCATCACGCGTCCATGGTTCCGAATTGTAATATTCCCAAATATGTTTCAGCGCAAGTAATGCGCCACATAGCACAATTATTAGCAATATAGGCCGAATATATTTTCGGACATTCAAATTGGTCATACGATTACCTCAATCATTTCATTTTTTTAGGGGCTTAGAACTGGCAGAAAATAAAGATTTCATGCACCAGCCAAAGCAACATCACAAATACACCCAAATAAAAAATATTGGGCATCGGCACCCAATCTTGCGCCATCCATCGGTCAAGCAAACGCATGATGACCCGCAATAACAGATAGGCCAATACCGCTTGAATCAATAGAATGGGCACATAGACGCCATATACATTTAGCTCACCCATGTTGTGCCTCGACCTGTAAATGATTTGGAGTCTGCTGTGTTAGAACATGACAAAAACTGCTTTGAATATTGTTCAGTGAATACTGAATTCGATGCATAACATCGTCGTTTTCAATACCCTGAACGGCCTGATTCAATCGTTGAATTCGCTCTACAATTTGCTGTTTCAAGCTCATATACACATTCTTTTGCCCTTGTTCCATGGCACGGAAATAGTCATCTAAATCTTGTTGTAACTCTTCAAGTTCACTGACCAGTGCATCATTCGGATCGAGTTTATTCATGAGTTCTTGCAAGCGGGTCAAATCAATCACGGCACTGGCTTCCACCAAAGCCCACTCGATCTGTTGTTTCAAATTCCCTGATTGCACCATTTTGCTGTTTAGGATGCCAATTCGGTCCAACATACTGCGTAAATGCACCCGAAACGGTAAGCCGTACGGCAGATATAAAGCCTGACGCAGTGCTTTGTAGTGCTGTGAAAGTATGCGTTGGGCCGTCATATCTGGTGACATTGCACGTACTAAATGAATAATAAATACCGAGATAATGGGTCCCAAAACCGTCCCAATCGATGCATCAAAGAAAAACACCTGATCGAGGCTAAAGCGGTTTTGAAAATTCAGTCCCATGATGGTGCCCATCAAAAGCGGCAAGCTGATCCCAATCAAAGGCGGATGTAAAAACAGCATCAGACAGAACATCACAAACGGTGCTAACACCACGATCAACTGCCAAAAAGCGGTCACATGCGGGAAAATGCCATAGGCGTAGATAAACACCATGAAAGCCGCATACATATTGGCGCGAATAAACATTTTCAATGCAGGAACAGGGTTATCCATTGCAGTTAAAATACAGGCACTGATCGCAGCCATTTCGGCCATCATAAATCCAGCTTTCCAACCACTAACGATCCAAAAACCCGTAGAAATTAAAATAATCAAACATGCAGACACCCCGCCACGAATGGCAACCCCCGCATCTCGGTGCAAAGTCGGATAATGACTATTGCCCAAGGCGGTCAGTGTAGCTGGTAAAGTGGAGTCGCCTTGCTGTACCCGCTGCCAAAGCAAGCGAATCGCACGAATATTCTGAATAAAATGGCGAATATCCATTTTTAGACTGCCCAAAATCACCTGTTGTGATGGCAATGCCTGTGCATGAATGTGTTGAAAATCTTGCTCAAACTGTTCAGGCAATTGATTAAGTTCACTTTCCTCAATCTGATGTTGATCTAATAAAAACGCGGCAATATGTTCATGGGCTTGCTTGAGTGCCGTCCGATAATGTGTGTCCAGACCATCTAATTGTTTCATCCGTTCAGACATGGCCACCAAGTTACTGACCAACAAACTCAACTGATGCAAGATTTCCTGCAATGGACGTGTCATGCCTTTTAAGATGGATTTTTCATAAGACAAATGCACCGCCATGACATGTATATCCGCGATATCTCGTGCAATATTGCCAAGATTTTTAGAATAATTTTCTAGCTCAGCAGGCTCTAATAAAATCTGATCAAAAATTTCTTTGGTATCGGCAAAGGTTTTGCTCACGCGTGTTTCGACTGCAGGGCCAATATGCATTGGAAATAATGTCGTGGTCACGATGGCACTACAGACCACACCCACCGTAATTTCGAGAAAACGCCCCAAAGCCATATCGAAAATCGAAGCGGTATCAATAAAATGCACCACGTTAAAACAGATAATGACCGTGGTATAACCCGCCAACATGGAAACATAACTACGAGGCGTACGGTCTAGCAGTGACAAATACAGGCAAAACCCAACCCAAACCGCCAAAAACACTGTAAACAGTACAGGCATGTGAATGAGATGTGGCAGTGCCACCACCGACACGGCCGCCCCTAAGAACGTCCCTAATACTCGATACAAACTTTTTGAAGACGTCATCCCTGAATATGGATTCGCGATCACGAAAACGGTGCCAATTGCCCAAATCGGATAAGCCAAATTCAGTACAAAGGCTACATACAATGCCAACATGCCCGCGATGAACGTTTTGGTCGCAAAAATCCAGTCCATTTTATTGGGCCGAAAAGCGAGTATTTGTTTCGTCAGCAGCATGATGGATCTCGGTGGTTTGCTTCTTTTTAGTGAAAACGACCTCGTATCGAATGCTTAAACATTCGACAGCACAACCTGTATCACGGCACAGGAATGACTAGAAATTTCAATAAGTAAAGAAGCGATTCAAATCGTATTTCAAACCATTTGAATACAAAAAGTAATGTGCAACATTGCCTGCGCATCGAACAGATGGGCAATATTTATTCAATATAGGATATTTTCATAGTAATTTTGCTAAAAAAACAAACCGAAGTCAATAAAAATATCTTATTTTGATAATTCAACTATATTTTAAATGAGTATTTCAGGTTTTTACTATGCTTTTATCAGGATGACCCAAGAAACCCTGTGATATTTCAGATTTGTTTCATTTCCAGTGTAGAAAATCGCAACATCAGGCCGAGCAATTTGTTATAAAGTAACTTAACGATTCATTTTTTATTGTGACCAAGCAGGTTCTTATGGCGCTTTCCAGTTTTGGTAAAATTCTCACCGTACTCGACTTATTTTCAGTTGCTCGTCCCATCATCAATGTCGACATTATTAGTGAAGAATTAGGCTTATCTAAACCAACGAGCTATCGCTATTTAAAAGAACTGGTTTCTGCTGAATTATTGCAGCGCCTCAGTGGGACTTCTGGCGATTACACACTGGGTTCAAAAATTGCTGTGCTTGATTTTATTTCTCGCACCACCGATCCATTGGTGCAAATTAGCATTCCCTTCATGAAAGAAATTGTGGAACGCACAGAGTCTTGTTGCTTATTGACGCATCTGAATATCGACTCTTGTATTGATGTGCATCATGAACTTTACAAAGACTATACTGCCTTGGCTTATGGTCGAGGTAGCCCGCGTCCGATGTATAAAGGCTCATCATCTAAAGTGATTTTGTCCCAGTTACCCAAGCAACGGATTTTAGATTATTACCACCGTTTTGCAGATGAATTATCTCAAGTTGGTTTTGCGCATAATGAAGAAGAATTTATGCTGCAAATGAAAAAGATTAAAAAGCAGGGTTATTATTTTTCCAATGGTGAAGTTGACCCGAATATGTCGAGCCTATCGATTCCGATTAAATTCTCCAGTAAAGAACCCCCACTTGCTTTGACCCTATTGGCGTCTAAAAATCGTTTTGATTTTATGAATTTTCAGAAAGTTGTAGAAATGCTGCAAGACTGTACAGCGCGTATTGAGAAAAAATACAGCAGTATGATGGAAGAATCGGACGCCATTTAAGCCTGATCTGTTTGCGCATAACTGATGCAATATTGTAAAGATGCTATTTAATTAATCTGATAAATCCATGTTGTTAATTGAATTTATTAATTATAAATTCCAGATATATTATCATAATATGATTATTGTTCTTTAGCAGTCATCTCAATCATGTGTTCCATGATTTCAGTTGATTGTCGCTATACTCTTCCTCAGAGAAAGAAAAAAGCTCATCTAGATATGGGCTTTTTTTATGGCTGTTGATCATAGAAATAACGAAAGGTTAAATTCACCCTCGGCTCGGTCACGTTCATCGACTTCATTAGGGCATGTTTCCAATACCGTTGGGTTTGCCCACGCATCACGATCAACTGTCCACTTTGCAGTAAAAGCTGTACTTTCTCTTGGGTGCTTTTATGTTTAAAGCAAAACTTTCGGCTTGCGCCAAAACTTAAAGATGCGATCACCACCTGCTGTGTGGGTGAAAGTAAAGACGGCTCATCATCACTATGCCACCCTACCGCTTGCGTACCATTTTCGTATAAATTGGCCAAACAGGAATTAAACGCCTGACCCACCCGTTGCTCAATATGTTGCTTTAAGCGTAGTAAAGCTGGATTCCAGATCAATGCCTGCTTTTGCATGCCTGAATAGTGATACTCATAATGAGCATCTCCATACCAAACCACTTTTCGCTCCGTTTGATAATACTGTCCATGCAAAATGACTTCATCATGCTGCCAAGCCAACTGCGTGAGGAAATAGTGTAAATATTTTTCACTGTCTTCAGCATTGAAGATCAATCCATAATCTTCAACTTCACCATCATAGGGCAACAGATTTGCATGCGGTTCAGGCGTAAATAATTCAAAATTCATCGGTTCAACTCAACACTGTTTGGCACAGCAGCGTGATGCTGATGTCGTGAGCACATTTAAAAAATATCTTAGCCGAAAAACGCTCATCACAAATCAAAACATTGTCATTACTTGTCGCATAGAATTTTCAGTCTTAGACTAAAGCTCATATTCACAATAAAAATAATTGCTTATGAATCTGTGGCAACTTTTCCAAAAATTACGCCCATTCGTACAGCCATACCGCTGGCTGGTGGTCGTGACGCTGATCTTGACTTTAATTGGCTCACTTACGGCACAGGTGAATGCCCTAACACTCAAATATGCCGTAGACAGCATCAATCAGCTTTTGCAACAAGGTCTCGGTCTAGCCAATGGTTGGCATATATTAATCACCATCAGCGTGGTCTTACTGGGAAAAGAAGTCATCAATGCCATCGTGCAATTTGGACAAAAATCGTTTGGTGAAAAATTACGTATTTTAATTTCTCAGGATTTGTCCCAAGGCATTATTGAAAAATTTATCACCTATCGATTGGCATTCTTCGATCAACAAGACAACCAAGCAGGTAAGCTCCAAACTCGAATTGATCGGGGGGTCAGCTCGCTCACACGATTGGTTCAAATCTTTTTTATTGATATTTTACCGCTTTTTACCAGTGCGATTATTGCACTGGGCTTAATGTATTATGCCAATGTTTGGGTAGGTGTGGTGGCCACAATTATTGTGCCGATTTATTTTTGGCTGACCTTTAAACAATCACAAAAACTGGCAGGCAAACGCCGTGCCCTACGCGATAATTTTGAAAAGAAAAATCAGGGTACTCTGAGTATTATCAATTCGATAACGGTCATTAAATCTTTTAACAAAGAAGCCGTCGAATCGAAAAAGCAATTAAATCTGCAAAAGTCACTGACTGAAAACCAGATGCAGACACGGCAAACCAGTTATATCTTTGACGGACTCAAAACCTTTATTGAACAGGTCGGTGTAGTGCTGATCATCATTCTGACGGCCTATTTTGTTTTGGATGGGCAAATGAGTATCGGGATGATTATGTATCACGTGTTGTTATTTAATAATGTCTCTGCCCCGATTCGCTCGCTGCATCGTATCTATGATGAAATTAACTCTGCGATGATTTATTCAGAAAGCTTCTTTAACATCTTAGAAGCGGATCATGAAATTGAAACCAGTGGTACTGCCCAACCTCCGATTCAAGGTCAATTTGAATTGAGCAATGTCGACTTTAGTTATCCCAATGGTTTTCAGGCATTACACCGTATCAATATGACCATCCAACCAAATAAAATTACCGCCTTGGTTGGTTTATCTGGCGCTGGTAAATCGACATTAATTAGCTTACTGGATAAGTTTTATCATCCTCAAGCGGGCAATATCAAACTCGATGGCATCGATTTAGAACAGATTGATACGCAGTATTTACGTGAAAATATTGGTTTGGTTTTACAAAAAAATCATATTTTCCCAGGTTCAATTTTTGAAAATATTCGCTATGGCAAAAGTACAGCTACAGAGCAAGAAGTCTTTGATGCCGCACGGAAAGCCTCGATCCATGATCAGATCTTAAAACTGCCACATGCCTATGAAGCCGATGCTTTACTGCTCTCAGGTGGACAGCAACAGCGCATTGCCTTGGCACGTATGTTCCTAAAAAATCCGCCGATTATTTTCTTGGATGAACCGACTGCTAGTTTAGATGCGATCGCGGCTGAACAAATTAAAAATAGTCTGGATCAAATTAAGCAAGGGCGTACCGTTATCATGATTTCGCATAGTTTGTCGCAAATTATCGATGCTGATTACACCTATGTGATGAAAGACGGACAAATCGTAGAACACGGGGAGCATCATGATTTGTACCATCAAGAAGGTGCCTATAAGCAAATCTTCGATGCGATGGCGAAAAGTTTAAATATTGACAAAATTGCCCGAACTTTTGAGGAAGACGAAGAAACACATAGTTAATTTAGACCGTAAAAAGCCCATCGTTTGATGGGCTTCGTTCATCTTGATGCTAATCCATTAACGCTGAACTTTTTGCTCAATTTCTTCAACACTGGTGTGACGGACATCTAGACCTTTCACCATATAAATCACTTGTTCAGAGATATTTCGAGCATGGTCACCAATACGTTCAAGTGAACGCAGCACCCAAAGTACATTCATGACCCGAGTAATGTGGCGTGGATCTTCTATCATATACGTCATGAGGGTACGGGTTGCCGATTGGTACTCGCGGTCAATATCAGCATCGGCCAAAAGGACACGTAAAGCCTGATCTACATCCAAACGTGCAAAGGCATCAAGCGCATCATGAATCATCACGCGGACTTGGTTGCCAATATGCCGTGTTTCCATATAACCCCGCGGTGAACCACCCTCTTCACACAAGCTTTGTGCAATACGGGCAATTTTTGCCGCTTCATCACCAATCCGTTCTAAATCGGTGTTGGCTTTCGACATCGCAATCACCATGCGTAGATCAATCGCAGCAGGATGACGACGTGCCAAAATTAGGGTAAGCGCTTCATCAATTTCAGTTTCCATACGGTTCACCGTATTGTCTTGAAATTGAACATCGATCGCTATCGTTGCATCCGTATCCAATAAGGCATGAATGGCATTTGCAACCTGTTGCTCCACCAAACCACCCATGGTCATAAATTTGGTATGCACATCCTGCAATTCTTCATTGAATTGCGAAGAAATGTGATGGTTTAAAACAGGATTATTAGGCAAAGCGAGTCTCCACTACAACTTGAATCGGCAGATTTTAGTGCCATATTAAAGCATATTGATTGTGAAACTTTTATGACCATGGATTATTTCTTTAGTAGGATCGATGGCTGATTTTTCTGATCGACCAACCACGCATTCATTTCCACTAAATCAGCTTCCGTTAATTTCCCAACGGAGGCTTTGAGTTGCAGTACATGTATTAAATAATCGTACTTGGAATTTAAATAATCTTGACGGGCTGAAAAAGCATTACGCTGTGCCAGTAGCACATCAACCATAGTTTTCAGACCTTCTTGGTACTGGGCTTGTGACGCCAAAGACACTTGCGCGGAAGAATCCATCGCAGCTTTACGTGCCTGTAATTTACTTTGATCCGTTTCGACTTGCATATAAGATTTTTTTACATCGGTTTGTGCTTTTCGAATCGCTGCATCCACCTGTGCTTGGCTTTTTTCAACATTGATCGCCGCTTGCTTAATGGATTTCTGTATCCGTCCACCATTAAACACATTCCAGTTCATTTCAATCCCCACCTGATCAAATTGACCATCTTGCGACATGATGGATTGTGGACTTTGCTTGTTATACCCATAGGTACCTACCGCTTCAATCTGAGGATATAAGGCGGCTTTTTCGACACGTTTACCATCTTCCGCATATCGTTGTTGCATACGCGCTTGTAAAATACCTAGATTCTGCCCCTGAGCCAGTTCTTCCCACGCTTGTACATTGTTTGGAATCGGTTTTTCAAACTGAAAATCTTCACGTAACACCGCCAAATTTTCTCGATATGGCCCAATCAATTGCTGTAATTGTTCCTGCGCCAAAACCAATTGAACATTGGTTGCCATGCGGTTTGCCCGTGCATTTTGATATTGTGCATTGGCTTCGCTGACATCACTTTTTGCCACCAAGCCTTCTTTTAATTTGCCATTCATCATGCGCAGCTGTTCAGAAAGCGCCTGTTCTTCTTGTAGGTTGGCAACCGTTAATGCCTGTTGGCGTAGGACATTAAAATAAGCTTCAGAAACATTTAAAATATGATCTTGTTTTTGAATCCGCAGATTAATTTCACTTAAATTAATCGAGGTCTTGACTTGCTTCAGCCCTTCCCATGCATCCCAACGAAAAATGGGCTGACGGGCAGTGAGCGCAATTTGTCTTGTTGTGGTGCTGTCTGGCATGATCAGCCCTGCTTGAGCGCCACTTTGGTTGGAATTTTGATTTTTTCGGGTCACATTTCCGGAGATTGTTACCGTTGGAAGTAAGTTCCCATTGGCAATCCCCAAATTCAATTTATCCGCTTCATATTGTAGTTTATTGGCTTGCCAATTGGGGTCTTCTTGTTTTGCACGTTCATAAGCTTGCACAAGGTCTAGCGCACACGCCCATTTACTCGTGAAAAGCAAACAAAGACCCACCACAACTTTTTTGTTCATTTTTTTTGTAAATTCCTAATATTCAAATACCCGAGATTGAATATTCAAGCCTAAAACTAAGCAAATACTAATCATATCCTTGCAAATTTCCGTATGATTTTTATTAATTTTTTATATCAAATGCGACAAAACCGGATAATTTCAGTCGTTTTCGGACACTACTCACAACGCTATAACAAAGAACTGTACAATAGTACACATATTGCACGTGTTTCATCTATAAAATAGTCGACATTCCATCGGACAATACCACTTCTATAGCGCATCGAGTTCCTGTGTCAAAATTTTTTCAGCTGCCTGCAAAGTTTAGTGCAATGTTTTTATGTTTCAGTATGTTGAATGGATGCCAACAACAGCCTGAACCTCAACCTGCACCAGAGTTTCCCAACAATAAGACTGTTCAAAAAGAAGCAGTCGATTTGTCTTTGCTGTGCAAAAAACTTGAAAAAAACATGCTGGAAATAGACGATCAACGAACAACTTTCGCTTTAGAACAAATCAACCAAGATCTCAAAGTCTGCTTACCGCTATTAAAAGCGGACGAACAAAAAAAATTACTGCGTTTGTCCAATCAAATGTATCGCAACTTTTTACATGTTGAACGTACAGCTCAACAGCAAATGGCGTTCGAACAATTTGCCTTTGATATGGCTCAGCATCCCACCATTCAACAAAATCATTATGAGCAGCTCACTGCCCGAGATCAGTATTTACTGAAACATAAAGGCCAAGCTTATGTGGAGTTGTTCGATGCAGGTGAAGGACAATTACGCTATCGCCGCAGTCCTGAATATTTAGCCAAAATTTTTGCGCCTTATATGGAAGAATCTGAGCAAGTCTTTATTGAAAAACTGGCTGAACAAAATGCACAACCTGCCTTGCTGCAACAAAGTTTAGCCATTGAGCCACAAGAGATTGCGACACGTGCAATTTTTTGGGAAGACTATCTCAAACAATATCCAGATAGCCCCTACAAAAAAGATGCACAACAATTACTATATCAATATAGCCAGTTGTTATTTATTGGTTCGGCACATAGTCCAGTTTCCAATGATTTTTCAGACCGCCTCAGTATTCAAGCCAGTTCTTTAGAAGAAATTGAACGCTTGGCTCAATTAAAAAACTCCAAATTGGCAGATCAGGCGCGTTTATTTTTAAAATTATTAGATCAAAATACTGCTGCATCTAATCAGCGATCAGAAGCGCAGCTGTTGAATTTAATTGGTGTCCGCAATCCTGATCCGCATTATAAGAAAGACTGTTTTAGTGACGCCATCTGTGTAAATCAGTCCTCTACTTAGCCAATGCAAGTTCAATTGCACATGTGCCTAGCCAAAATTCTGCACTGCAAAATCGATGAAAAATAACACTGTTTTAAAACAGCCTTCATGCTAATATCCGCACAAAGCTTGACGGAGCGCAGGTAATTTCCTGCTGAGATCATCTAAATTTAGTTCGCTAAATTTAAGGATGAGTACCGTTGAACCTGATCAGGTTAATACCTGCGTAGGAATCAAGCCATCTAAAAACTTAAGCCCTTCTTATCTCTTGGTTTTACGCCTTTATTTTCAGGTGAATCCATCAGATAAACCGCCACGTTTTTGGTCGTGCTTGATTCGTTGATGTCATTCATAAGGATCATTGCAATGAACCAATTAACGAATCTCACCGCTTCAGATCGCGCTGCTCAACATGAACAAGATGCTAAAGATCTCACTCGTATTCTCCCTGCATCAAAGAAAGTCTATATCCAAGGCTCACGTCCAGATATTCGCGTACCAATGCGTGAGATCAGTCTTACAGATACGCCTACAGGTCTGGGTGGAGAAAAAAATCTGCCGATCATGGTTTATGACACCTCTGGTGCTTATACAGACCCCAATATTCAAATTGACCTGAATCAAGGTCTACCTAATGTCCGTGAATCTTGGATCGAGTCTCGAAATGATACGGAAATACTCGATACCTTAACTTCAAAATTTGGACAAGAGCGTCTTCGAGATATTCGTACTGCAGAGATTCGTTTTGCGCATATTTCAAAACCCCGTCGCGCTCGTCGTGGACACAATGTCTCTCAAATGCACTATGCCAAACAAGGCATCATCACTCCTGAAATGGAATACATTGCGATTCGTGAAAATCAACGTCAGCGTGAAGGTGTTGATATGCGCCAACATGCCGGTCAAAATTTTGGCGCCCGTAATTTAACTGAAATCACGCCTGAATTTGTACGTCAAGAAGTGGCTGAAGGTCGTGCCATTATCCCTGCCAACATTAACCATCCTGAATGTGAACCGATGATTATTGGTCGTAACTTCTTGGTGAAAATCAATGCCAACATTGGTAACTCAGCGCTCGGCTCAAGCATTGATGAAGAAGTGGCAAAAATGACGTGGGCAACTCGTTGGGGCGCTGACACCATTATGGATTTATCGACAGGTAAAAATATCCATGAAACCCGAGAATGGATTATTCGCAACTCACCTGTACCCATTGGCACCGTACCGATTTACCAAGCTTTAGAAAAAGTTGACGGTGTCGCAGAAGACTTAACCTGGGAAATTTTCAAAGACACACTGATTGAACAAGCAGAGCAAGGTGTCGATTACTTTACGATTCACGCAGGCGTGCTGCTTCGTTATGTTCCACTCACCGCCAACCGTTTAACAGGGATTGTGTCACGTGGCGGATCCATCATGGCGCAGTGGTGCTTAGCGCATCATGAAGAAAACTTCCTGTATACGCATTTTGATGAAATCTGCGAAATCATGAAAGCCTATGATGTGTCATTCAGTTTAGGTGATGGTTTACGTCCGGGCTGTATTCAAGATGCCAACGATGAAGCCCAATTTAGTGAATTACGCACCTTAGGTGAATTGACTCACCGTGCATGGGAGCATGATGTGCAAGTCATGATTGAAGGTCCAGGCCACGTCCCAATGCACATGATCAAAGAAAATATGGATCTACAGCTAGAGGTTTGCAAAGAAGCACCTTTCTATACCCTTGGACCACTCACCACTGATATTGCGCCGGGCTATGACCACATTACCTCTGCGATTGGTGCAGCAATGATTGGTTGGTATGGCACCGCGATGCTGTGTTATGTGACCCCGAAAGAGCACCTTGGTTTACCAGATAAAAAAGACGTCAAAGACGGCATTATCACCTACAAAATTGCAGCCCATGCCGCAGACCTTGCCAAAGGTCATCCCGGTGCGCAGGCCCGTGATAATGCATTGTCGAAAGCACGCTTTGAATTCCGCTGGGAAGACCAATTTAATCTGAGCTTAGACCCTGATACAGCGCGCAGCATGCATGATGAAACCATGCCGAAAGAAGCACATAAATCGGCCCATTTTTGTTCCATGTGTGGACCTAAATTTTGCTCAATGAAAATCACACAAAATGTGAGAGATTATGCAAAAAATCAGCAAGATATGCAGCCTTCTTCAGAATCTAATCCTGAAATTGAAACAGGTTTACAGAGCATGAAAGCGGCCTATCATGAACATGGTCAAAAGTTGTACCATAAAGTGTAAAGCTTAAAAAAAATCTTTTGTATTCAACAAAATCTCGGTTAGGATGAAATGGAAGATTTCATCCTAATTAGCGCTTATGAATATTATTAAACAGGCCACATATAACAAAAAAGATTACAGCATTGAAGGGCGTGAACATCTTTATAAAGGCTTTATTCAAGTTGAAAAAGTTCTGCTTCGACACCGCTTATTCCATCAAGACAGCATGATTCCAACCATTCAGCGTGAATTGATTCATCGTCCTGAAGCAGCAGGTGTACTGATTTATAGCCATCAACAACAAAAATTTGCCTTAATTGAACAATTCCGCATTGGGGCGATTGATGATGAAACTTCACCTTGGCAACTAGAGATCATTGCCGGCGTGCTCGATGGTGATGAATCTGCTGAAAGCTGTATCCGTCGTGAAAGTTTGGAAGAATCAGGCTGTGAATTAGATGCACTACAGCATTTATTTAGTTTTTATCCCTCTGCGGGTGCCTGTGCTGAATTATTCCACCTTTATAGTGCTGAAGCTGAACTGCCCGAACATGGAGGAGTCTTTGGCATGCCTGATGAGGGAGAAAATATTCAATTGCATATCTTAAACTATGCTGATATTCCTGAATTATTAACCAATGGTCGGCTAAAAAATGCACCTGTCATTATGGCCTTGCAATGGTTACAACAACAAATACATACTACAAGGAATGTCTAAGGGGAAGGACATGACTTTAAGGGATACACCACAATACGACTGGACACTGATCCAGATCTCGGACACACATTTAATGGATCAGGAAGATCTTGAATTTGTCCGCATGAATCCAGAGCAGAGTTTTCACGATGTGATTCAACAAATTCAGTTGAACCATCATCACATCGATACGCTTGTCCATACTGGCGATCTTGCACAAGTGCCGGTAGAGCGTACCTATGCGCGTTATCTCGAATATATGCAACAGCAGCCGTTTCCGTTTTATCAGATTCCGGGGAACCATGACGAAGCGTCTTGCTTCCCATTTCATCAACAGGAAGATCGTGCTCACTGCATCGCATTAGGCAATTGGTGTCTGATTTTACTGAACAGTGCGGTTAAAGGAAAAGTGGATGGTTGGGTATCACAACAGCAGTTGGAACAATTAGATCAGTTACTCACAGCACACCCACAGCAACATATCATTGTGGCATGCCACCACCACCCTTTTGCCATGCAATCGCATTGGATAGATCAGCATAAACTAAAGAACGCTGAACATCTCATAGATGTGCTTTCACGCCATGACAATGTCAAAATTGTACTATGCGGACACGTACATCAAGACTCGTCTAATCAATGGCGTAATATTCAGTTTTTATCGACGCCTTCGACCAGTGTTCAGTTCAAACCGCATAGTGAAAATTTTGCCTTAGATGAGGCTTTACCAGGGTATCGTGCACTCTATCTGAATGATAATGGTGAATTTAAAACTGAAGTTGTTCGGGTCAAATTAAAGCAACCTCAAATTAATGTTGAAATTTCAGGTTATTAACTTTTCAATTTGATTTTTTTGCTTTACTTTATGGCTTCTAAAGGAAAAGTGATAGTTAGAATCCAAACATCAAAGACTATCAATAAGCAGAAAAAGTCTATATGATGACGACCCCCACAGAAGGAAACTCTGTGTTGGGTGGATAAAAAACTTGCATATCACCATATTTTTTGCGTATAGATATATGCATATGATGAGGAATGCCCTACATGGCGAATGACAACCAAAATCAAGTCTTAGACGAACAAACTGATGTAGTAGACGAAAAGTCTACCAAACGCGTGCGCAAATCAAAGCCAAAGGCGACTGAAGGTGGTTCTACTGCAAGCTTATTTGGTATTGAACCTTATCAGCCTAAAAAGAATGAAGAATACATGTCTGAAGGGCAACTTGAGCATTTCCGTCACATCTTATTGGCGTGGAAAGCTGAGTTAATGTCTGAAGTAGACCGTACTTTGAATACCATGCAAGACGAAAATACTGCGCTTCCAGATGTGAACGACCGTGCAACGCAAGAAGAAGAATTTGCGATTGAACTTCGTACACGTGACCGTGAACGTAAACTGATCCGTAAAATTGAACAGTCAATTGAAGCGATCAAAAATGATGACTACGGCTTCTGTGAAACGTGTGGTATCGAAATTGGTTTACGTCGCTTAGAAGCGCGTCCAACAGCGACTTTATGTATCGACTGCAAAACACTTGCAGAGATCAAAGAGAAGCAAAATAACGGTTAATTCTGTGTTGAGTAATTCCTCTCTAGCCCTCCCTTTAGATAAGGGAGGGAAAGCTGCAGAGCATTACGTGGGTCGGTTTGCGCCATCGCCAACCGGCCCTTTGCATTTTGGCTCTTTAATTACAGCAGTCGCAAGCTACTGCGATGCCCGTGCCCATCAGGGGCAATGGGTGGTTCGTATCGAAGATACCGACATTCCACGTATATTTCCCGGCAGCGAAGAACATATCTTACGTTGTATTGATGCATTTCAATTCGAACCAGATGCCGAGATCATTTTCCAAAAAGACCGCTTAGAAATCTATGAGGAAGTCATTGCACATTTGTATTCCCAAGACTTGATCTATGCTTGTCAATGCACCCGAAAAATGCTTGGTTCGAATCATATCTATCAAGGCACATGTCGCAATCTCGGCCTTCCCCTTCAGGATCAGGCCATTCGAATCAAAGTCGATGCACAGAACATTTGTTTTACCGACCGCTTACAAGGGACGCATTGCTCCAATCTGCAACAGGATTTGGGTGACTTTGTCTTAAAACGCCGTGATGGCATTATCAATTATCAACTTGCTGTCGTGGTGGATGACTACCTACAAGGGATGACCCATGTCGTACGTGGAGCTGATCTTTTGGACAATACCGAACGTCAAATTTGGCTCGGACAGGTTTTGGGTTATCCACGCCTTGAATACATGCACTTGCCATTGGCAATGAATAATCAGGGACAAAAACTGTCAAAACAGAATATGGCTCAAGCTCTTGATTTAAAAAAAGCAGCATCTTTATTGCAACAAGCATTGCAGGCCCTACACCAACCGCCAGTCGACTTAGACACGCCGCGTATTATGCTGCAACAGGCGATTGCGCAGTGGGATATTCAACATATTCCCCATGGCACAGCATTGCCTCAAATCTATCAATAAACCCAAATATTGATCTAAGCCAATCACTCGATTTTCAATTGAATTATGCTTTAATAAAGTGATCAATCGACCATTGGAGAGCCTAATGTTTTTTATTTTTGGAGTTGGTCCGAAAACCAAAGTCATTGAAAAGAGCCAATTTACTTGCCCTGTCTGCCGAAGCAGAACTCAGTATGAGTTAAAACAGCAACGTAATTATTTTTCTTTATTTTTTATTCCATTGATTCCCCTTTCTAAAGCCAAGGCGAGCTTGGTCAAATGTCTCCATTGTGGAACGGAGATGCCAGCCAGTGTCCTCCACCATGCATCTCCCGATCCGCAACGAGATACCAATTTAGAAGCTTGATTCTTCTTTACTTGGGTTTACTTCTTTGGTCGTCGCATCGATCTTTAAGATCAGACTCACCATAACCGCACAGATAATCAAAGAAGACCCCCCATAACTAATAAACGGTAAGGTCAAACCTTTGGTAGGAAGCATGCCCATGTTCATGCCGGCATTCACCAAAATTTGCAGCAAGAAGATAATACTAATGCCATAAGCCAAGTAGCCTGCACGTAAGTATTGATGACGTAAAGCACGATGACCAATGCGAATACAGCAGACCAACATCACAAATGACAGCGTCAATACGGTCAAAATCCCAAAGAAGCCAAATTCTTCGCCCAAAACCGCCAACATGAAGTCGGTATGTGCCTCAGGTAAATACGACATTTTTTGAATACTATGACCCAAGCCGACACCAAACCATTCACCGCGACCAAAAGCCATTAATGCATTGGACAACTGATAGCCTGCGCCTAATGGATCATTCCATGGATTTGAGAAGGACATCAAACGTTCTAAACGATAAGGTTCAAATAAAATCAAGAACACAAAGGCCATGATGATCGCACCAAAGGCAATTGCGAACTGAATCAACGGTGCACCTGCGAGGAAGAATACCCCTAGCATAGTTAAGGCAATCACCACCGTCGCCCCTAAATCAGGCTCTGCCATGACTAAACCGACAGTTGCAGCCATAATCACTGCCAATCGTACCAAGCCCTTGATGTTATTGCGAACTTCTTCAGCACGTCGTACCACATAGTCCGCGGTAAATATCGCCATCATGACTTTGGCGACTTCCGAAGCCTGTAAGGTGAAACCAGCAATACGAATCCAACGTTTAGAACCATTGACCTCTGTCCCGACAGCCAATACAGCAGCCAGTAAGATAATCGTGATAATCCATAAAAAGAAGGTGTTGTTAAACCAAACATTCAACGGCACTTTATAGGCGATATAGGCGGCGGCGGCGGCAGCGGCAATCGAAATACCGTGTCGTGAAATGTAATGAAAGGCATTTTCATGCATGCGTTCTGCATAAGGCATCGATGCAGATGCCACCATGATCGAACCAATACACAACAATGCCAAAACACAGAACACCAGAACATTGCGCACGTTGACCTCGGCAGGTAACCGAGGAATCCAACGCTCTACAACTTCATTTATTCTATTTATGGTCGCCTGAGCTAACCCAGCCATACAACTTTCCTTATCATTCTTTTAAACGAGTGCATTCACACAATCAACAAATTGGTGTCCACGCTCACTGTAGCCTTTAAACATATCAAAACTTGCGCACGCTGGAGACAATAACACCACATCATTGGCTACCGCATTTTGTTGGCACAGCTCAACCGCTTGTTTCAAACTTTCAGCATGAATCAGCGTGGTTGTCCCTTCAACCGCTTTTTCAATAATTGGACGATCTTCACCAATCAATACCGCAACTTTGGCATATTTTGAAAGTGAATCACGCAGCGCAGTAAAGTCCTGCCCTTTGCCTTGACCACCTAAAATAATCGCAACTTTACCGCCTTTGGCTTCAATCGCAGCACCTAGACCATCAATCGCAGCTAAAGTCGCACCAATATTGGTGCCTTTAGAGTCATTATAATAACGAACACCATGCACTTCTTTGACAAATTCACAGCGGTGCTCTAAACCTTTAAATGTTTTCAAAGTTTCCAACATGCCTTCTAGGGGCAAACCAATCGCTTCACCCAAAGCTAAACATGCCA
Organism: Acinetobacter sp. YH12219; assembly: GCF_013417875.1. Classification (NCBI taxonomy): domain Bacteria; kingdom Pseudomonadati; phylum Pseudomonadota; class Gammaproteobacteria; order Moraxellales; family Moraxellaceae; genus Acinetobacter; species Acinetobacter sp. YH12219. The sequence goes on along the minus strand of NZ_VPDC01000005.1, from coordinate 59,230 downwards.
AGGCGTTTGCCACATTATGTGTCCCTTGGATATACATGTCTGCACTTTTCAGTAACCGCTCACGACCACGTGCCAACCAAATTGTGCCATCAGTATCACGTAAAATACCGAACTGATTCATATCTGGTGCATTTAGGCCAAAGCTTTGCATTGGAGTAATATCTGGAACCAATGGACGTGTTAATGAGTCATCACGGTTATACACCACTTTTTTCACCGCTTGGAAAATACGATGCTTCGCAGTGTGATAGCCCATCATATCGCCATGACGGTCCAAATGGTCTTCACTCATGTTCAACACAACAGCCACTTCTGCTGCCAAGTTCGACGTGGTTTCTAATTGAAAACTTGAAAGCTCTAAAACATAAAGCTCAGGATCATCTTTGGTGAGATCCAAAGCTGGACGGCCCAAGTTTCCACCCACTGCCACTTTTTTGCCTGCATCTGCTGCCATAAGACCAAATAAAGTCGTTACGGTACTTTTCGCATTCGAACCTGTAATTGCAACAATTGGCTTATCTGTCGCACGACGTAAAATTTGAATTTCTGAAACCACAGGAATGTTGGCTGCAATGGCCGCCTGAATTTGCGGTAATTTTGGATCTAGCCCCGGGCTGATAATAATTTCTTCTGCTTGGAGTAATAAATCTTGATCCAACTGACCGAAACTAGTTTGTACATCACTTGGAATTTGATCATGACCCGGTGGGACTGCTCGTGAATCGGTGACTGCAACGCGGTAGCCATGGCTATGTAAGAAATTCACTGCGGAAACACCAGAAATCCCTAATCCGGCAACAACCTTCAATCCACCACGCTGTATTAACATTTTCGCCCCATTTTTTGGTCGGTTTTTAAATCTGACAAAATGTTAGCACTTTGCTGTTTTGAATGCTTTTTATGTTTTCACTTTCTCGCAGTTTTTTTGTGTCCGCTCGTAAAAAAACCGCCCATCTTGGGCGGTTTCTTCAAGCAATTGACGGTGAGCTTATTTCCATTTCACCGCTTGTACTTCAGCTTTTTTTGCAGATGGATTATCCGAAGCTGAACATCCACAACCGCCTGCACAGCCTGCGGCCATTTTGGGCTTTAACCATTTGGCTAAACTGTTCCAACCACGGTTTGCACAGTGCTCAGAAAAAGTTGTGAAGACTGAGTTCGATGTTTTTGGAAATACCTTCTTAAACACCACGACAGCACTCCAAATCACCAATACCGCAATAATTATTGATTCAAGCATGTCTCTCTCCTTTGTTCAGCTTTTGCCATTCACAATTCACGATCCAAAATAGCGTGTTGCAATTTGATACGTGATGAATGCCATTAGATAAGCCAAACCAAATAAATAGATAGTCATGAAACTCACCGTTTTCAAGGAGCCAGTTTCACGTTTAACTGTCGCCAGTGTCGCCAAGCAATGTGGCGCATAAATAAACCATACCAATAATGATAGACCGGTTGCCAATGACCAACCCAATGACCCATCGCTACTAATTAAATTTGCCAGACCTTGAGACATGGCATCTTCATCTGTTGCAGACAAGGCATACACCGTACCCAATGCCGCCACAACGACTTCACGTGCCGCCATCGCTGGAATTAAGGCAATACAGATCTGCCAATTAAAACCTAATGGTGCAAAGATCGGTTGTAATACATGCCCAAGCATACCTGCCAATGAATAATCAATATCCGGCAAAGTTGCGCCTTCTGGCGGTTGCGGGAAAGTACACAAGAACCATAATAAAATTGATAAAGCGAAGATGATGCCACCAACACGCTTCAAGAAGATCTTGGCACGGTCCAGTAAACCAATCCAAACACTCTTAATATCTGGGAAACGGTAGCTTGGAAGTTCCATCAATAAGGCATGCTGTGATTTATCTTTTTGGAAGAATTTCAGCACTGTTGCCACAATTAAGGCACTCACAATCCCTGCTGCATATAATGCAAATAACACCAAGCCTTGTAAGTTAAAGACGCCCCAGACCATTTGCTGTGGAATAAATGCTGAGATCAGCAAGGCATAAACCGGTAAACGTGCCGAACACGTCATCAACGGCGCAACTAAAATCGTGACCAGACGATCTCGGGGGTCTTGAATACTCCGGGTTGCCATAATGCCCGGTACAGCACAGGCAAAGCTCGACAGCAAAGGAATAAAAGCACGTCCACTCAAACCCGCTTTAAACATCAGCTTATCTAGCAAGAATGCTGCACGTGGTAAATAACCTGATTCTTCTAAAACCAAAATAAAGAAGAATAAAATTAAAATCTGCGGCAAGAACACCACTACACCGCCTGCACCAGCAATGATCCCATCAACGACCAAGCTGTTCAGTAGTGGATGTGAAATGTGTTCACCGACTAATTCACCGAACCAACCGAAGAAGGTTTCAATACCGTCCATAAACGGCGCAGCCCATGCAAACACCGCTTGGAAGATAATAAACATCATCACCGCTAAGGTAATTAAACCAAAGACTGGATGTAGAAAAATTTTATCAAGGAAGTCTGAGCGTTTATCTTCATGATCAACAAACATCACCACGTCTTTTAAAATTTGTTCAATTTTTTCGTGGTTAGTCCCAGAAAGATTGGTATCACTTAATGACGCATCTGGTTTTCTGAAACCTTCAGCATCCAAAGCACCCATTAAGTTTTCAATACCCGCATTACGTACAGCAACGGTTTCTACGACAGGCACACCCAAACGCTGAGACAGCTTTTGGGTATTGATTTGCATGCCACGACGACGTGCTTCATCCATCATGTTGAGGACAAGTAAAATTGGACGACCCAAATCGATCATTTCCATGACCAAACCGAGGTGCAATTTTAAGTTTGTCGCATCAACTACACATAAAAAGACATCTTGATGCCCTTCTTCTGCAATTTTACCTTGCACGACATCACGCGTAATGGCTTCATCAGGACTCGTCGCTTCTAAGCTATATGTCCCCGGCAAATCCAAAACTCGAACAGATTTACCCGATGGCAACGTAAATTGACCAACTTTACGCTCAACCGTTACCCCAGCATAGTTTGCAACTTTCTGACGTGTGCCCGTTAAATGATTGAATAATGAAGTTTTACCACAGTTTGGATTACCAACGAGGGCAATACGTAACGCATCACTCATGCTGATGCCCCTTCCATTGCTATTTCCACTTTTTCAGCTTCTACTTTTCGCAGTGCGAAACGAGTAAACCCAATTTGAATTAAAATCGGGTCACCACCAAAAATACCTTTGGTAATCACCTGTACTTTTGTTCCGGGAACAAAACCCAAAGTCTCTAAACGGCTAGCGACTAAATCAGCCGGAGCATTGTTGCCATTCTGGTTACGATGTACCTTATGAATGACTGCGCTTTGTTTCACTTTCAAATCAGATAATCGCACGCAACTAACCCTAAAAAATTTTGAACATTATACAAACAAATGAGAATAATTAACAAATCGGATTCGATTTCAATTCTCATTTAACAATCTAGCATCGACACGACTATTTTTTTAAATTACATTGCATTAAACCATTGTGATTTCTTGGTTTAATTTCGAAAATGAGCGGCACATGTTAAATAAAAAACCACGTATTCCTACCCCAGTCCAAATTCCAGAAACACTCAGTTTTTTACACGGATATCGTGATGATTTAATTGCTCAAACCGTCAGCCCACATACCCGAAATGCATATTTATCTGATTTAATTCAATGTAGTGAGTGTCATACGCATGTCATGACAGATTGGAGCAGTGACGACATTTCAGATGTCTTGCTCAGCCTGACTAAACAAGGAAAAAGTCCACGCTCGATCGCCCGCTCACTTTCTGCACTGCGTTCATTTTTCAAGTTCTTGCGCGAACAAAAAATACGCAATGACAATCCTGTGGCAATCCATAAAACACCCAAATTGGGTCGTGCCCTACCAAAGGACTTATCCGAAGCAGATGTCGAAGCCCTGATCAATGCCCCAGACCTCAGCACCGCTTTGGGTCTACGTGATCGTGCCATGCTCGAAGTGCTGTATGCCTGTGGTTTACGTGTCTCTGAGTTATTAAATTTAAGATTAGAACTGATCAATCTTAAACAAGGCTATTTACGAATTACCGGTAAAGGCAATAAAGAACGCTTAGTCCCTTTAGGACAAATGGCGGTGGAATGGATCGAGAAGTATTTAGCTGAAGCACGTCCCGTTTTATACAAAAGTGCAACCGATGCTTTATTTCTCACTCAACTTGGTGGAATGATGAGTCGCCAAAACTTTTGGTACGCGATTAAACGCTATGCGCTCATTGCAGGCATTCAAGCCGAATTATCACCACATACCTTACGCCACGCCTTTGCCACGCATTTGCTCAACCACGGTGCCGACTTACGTGTCGTGCAGATGCTGCTCGGCCACAGTGACTTATCCACCACACAAATTTATACCCATGTTGCGCAGGTTCGTATGCAAAAATTACATTCAGATTATCATCCGAGAGCTTAACGGCAGGAAATATCAGACCAAGAAGTTCTATTGTGCCCGATATTTTTTGCTATGCTTACTCACCTGTTTGATAAAGCTAAAAGAAAAGGGTTGTTTATGTTATTTACCCGTTCAAAAATTTTTCTCGCATCGACACTTGTTGCCAGTATGGCGTTAGTGGCTTGTTCTAATTCAAATAATGACGAAAAGAAAGATGCGACATTAACGGCAAGTACGCCTGCAACTGGTGAAGCTTCGAATTTATCTGAACGTAATGCTCAGCAGCGTTTAATTGATACTTTGCAATCCAATCTGCAAAAAGCCAATATCAATGCCAAAGTCACTGGGGTGAAAGCGACTGAAGTTCCTAATTTGTTTTGGGTAAGCTTTGAAGGCATGCCAGCGGTCTATGCTACAGCTGATGGTAAATACATTTTCCAAGGCGACGTGGTTCGTTTAGGTGAAAAACAACTCTTTAATGTAGGCGATACACTACAAGCAGAGGCCAACAAAAAATTATTTGATCAATTAAAAACTGAAGACCTACTGATTTATAAAGCCAAAGGTAAAACCAAACACGTGGTTTATGTGTTTACCGATGTCAGCTGTCCTTATTGCCACAAATTACATGAACAAATGGATGATATTAATGCCCGTGGCATTGAAGTCCGTTACATCGCTTGGCCACGTGGTGAACAACACATGCCAATGATGGAAACTATCTGGTGTAGCAAAGACCGTCGTGCCGCATTTGATAAAGCCATTGCCGGTGAGCAAATCGAGCCAGCATCATGTAAAAACCCAGTGCGCAGCATGTATGAAATGGGTCTAAATATTGGTGTGAATGGTACGCCAGCGATCTATAACGCAGAAGGCAAACACATCGGTGCTTACATGTCGGCTTCCGAACTTGAAAGTGCGCTTAAATAACTAATTTTTATAGGCTAAATGAATGTTTTTTATGGGTAGGAATAAAGTGATTTCTACCCTAGAGTCCGAACGTTTTTTTAGCTATGATCTAAACTCACTTAAAGCAATGATGAAATAAATGGAGTGTGACGTGAAACCAGTTCGTCTGGCAATCCTCGGTCTTGGTACTGTGGGTGGTGGTGCCCTTAAACTACTAAAAGAAAATGCTGCTGAGATTAAACGTCGCACCGGTCGTGAAATTGAAATTACCCATGTGGGTACGCGTCGCCCTCGTCCTGATTTAGAACTGCCTGCTTCAGTGAAGCAAAGTGCTGATTTATTGGATATCGTCCGTCAACCCGATGTAGACGTTGTGGTTGAAGTTATGGGCGGCATTCACCCTGCGTATGAAGTGATTCGTGAAGCAATCGTTCATGGCAAACAAGTAGTCACGGCCAACAAAGCTTTATTAGCTGAACACGGGAATGAATTATTTAAATTGGCAGATGATCATCACGTTCAGATTGCTTATGAAGCAGCTGTCGCAGGTGGTATCCCAATTATTAAAGTCCTCCGTGAGGGTTTGGCAGCCAATAAAATTGACTGGCTTGCAGGTATCATTAACGGTACTGGTAACTTTATCCTGACTGAAATGCGTGAAAAAGGTCGTGCCTTTGCAGACGTTCTCAAAGAAGCGCAAGAACTCGGTTATGCCGAAGCAGATCCAACCTTCGACGTCGAAGGGATCGATGCGGCGCACAAGTTAACATTGCTGGCTTCTATTGCTTTTGGTATCCCACTCCAATTTGACAAAGTCTTCACTGAAGGCATCAGCAAAGTTACTGCGCAAGATGTCAAATATGCAGAAGACCTCGGTTTCCGTATTAAACATTTAGGTATTGCACGTCGTGCTGCAACGGGTATTGAACTTCGTGTGCATCCAACGCTGATCCCTGAAGACCAACTGATTGCCAATGTAAATGGCGTTAAAAATGCTGTGTTGGTTCAAGCCAATGCCGTTGGTCCAACGCTTTACTATGGCGCAGGCGCAGGTGCAGGCCCGACCGCATCAGCGGTGGTTGCTGATGTTGTCGATATTGTCCGTGACATCTCATATACCGAAGATGGTGCAGGTACAATTCCACAGCTTGCGTTTGAAGCCCTAACTGATTTACCAATTCTTCCACGTGAAGAAATGACCACTGGATACTACATCCGTATTAATGCCGAAGATCAAACTGGCGTTCTTGCTGATGTCACTACGATTTTAAGCCGTGCAGGAATTAGCATCGATGCGATCATGCAACAGCCGCGCTTAAAAGACCTTATTCCTATCGTGATTCTGACTGATCCAGTCAAAGAATCTAAAATGGATGAAGCACTTCAACAAATTCAAGCATTGCCTGTCATTCATGGCGAAATTGTACGAATTCGTTTAGAATCGCTTGATAATTAATCGGGTCGAGGGGAATATTTCAGTTCCTCTCGCCAAGCTCTACACACAATTGGAACATCATCATGTCTAATGCCAATCGTTATACTGGTTTAGTTGACCGCTATCGCGACCGTTTACCCGTATCTGCAACTACTCGCGCAATTTCTTTGGGCGAAGGTAATACGCCACTGATTAAGCTTGAGAATATTCCACGCATTATTGGCAAAAATGTTGAAATTTATGTGAAGTACGAGGGCTTAAACCCGACTGGTTCATTTAAAGACCGTGGTATGACCATGGCCGTAACAAAAGCAGTGGAAGCAGGCTCAAAAGCGATTATCTGTGCCTCTACAGGTAACACATCTGCTGCCGCAGCGGCTTATGCTGCACGTGCGGGTATTAAAGCATTCGTGTTAATCCCAGAAGGCAAAATTGCCATGGGTAAAATGGCACAAGCGATGATGTATGGCGCGGTAACGATGCAAATCCACGGTAACTTCGATGACGGTATGCGTCTTGTAAAAGAAGTTGCGGATCAAGCACCAGTTACGATTGTAAACTCAATCAACCCATACCGTCTGCAAGGTCAAAAAACCATTGCTTACGAAATCGTTGACGAATTAGGTCGTGCACCAGACTACCACTGCCTACCTGTAGGTAATGCGGGTAACATCACAGCACATTGGATGGGTTATACCGAAGCTGTGGCGAATCAGCCTAAAGAAGAATTTGTACAAGTAGTTTATGATCCTGAAACTGATCAATTCACAGGTCCAAAACCTGCGGGTCTACCAACAATGGTGGGTTACCAAGCTGCTGGCGCGGCACCATTCCTACGCGGTGCACCTGTAGAAAACCCTGAAACTGTAGCAACTGCGATCCGAATTGGTAACCCACAAAGCTGGAACCATGCTAAAGCCGTAGTCCGCGACTCAGAAGGTTGGTTTGACGAACTGCAAGATGCTGAAATCTTAGAAGCACAGCGTCTACTGTCTATGTACGAAGGTGTATTCGTAGAACCTGCTTCTGCAGCTTCTATCGGTGGCGCGATTCGTGACATCAAAGCAGGTAAAATTGCTGAAGGTTCTGTAATCGTATGTACTGTAACAGGTAACGGTCTAAAAGATCCTGACACTGCCATCAAGCAATGCCAAGATGCCGTGATGTTGTCGATTGATGCAACTATGGATCAAGTTCGTGATTCAATTCTGTCAAATATGTAATTCATATGCTGACTAAATAAAAAAGCCCTGCTCATGCAGGGCTTTTTTATATCTTGCATTCACTTCAGCATTTAAACGTTGAGTAAATCTAAATACTGAAAGAATGAAAAATCTGAAATCTTGTTTAAATACGTTTTGGTAACTGGCTCGCCCAATTCATTAAACGTGTCGCATCATTGGTTCGTGCAACTGAAGAATCCGCACCCAATAACACCACTACCGCTGGACGGTTATTCAATGTGGTATGCATCACAACACAGCGCCCTGCTTCATTAATAAATCCAGTTTTTGAAATATTAATATTCCAACCACCATTACGCACTAAAGCATTGGTGTTGTTTGATTTCAACACGCGGTAGCCCAAATTAAAGTCATAACTTGGTGTGGTTGAAAATTGGCGAATCAAACCATACTGCGAAGCGGTATTCACCAAAATCCCCAAGTCACGTGCCGAAGCGACATTACCAGGGTGCAAACCTGTCGATTCCATATAATGAGTCGAGTTCATCCCCAATGAGCGTGCTTTCGCATTCATCGCTGAAATAAATGCAGAACGACCACCTGGATAAGTACGTGCTAATGCCGAAGCCGCTGGGTTTTCAGATTTCATCAAAGCAAATAGCAAGGCTTCTGCACGGTTCATACTGTCGCCAGCACGCAGTGTTGAACTTGAACTTTTACAGCCTGAACATGAAAAATCAGCCTGTTGTAAGGTAATTTTTTCCGACATATTTAATCGGGCATCTGATATCACCACTGCTGTCATCAGTTTGGTAATCGATGCAATTGGTAAAGCGGTATTGCTATTTTTGCTATATAGCACTTCACCAGTTTGACCATCCATAACCAGTGCTGCACGCGCATTTACAGAGGGCTGTCCTGCGTATTGATTGGTATCAATAATACGGACCGTTTTCGATGGTGCTGTCTGTACCACACCGCCTGTACTACGTACAGAAGTAGTCACTTTCGTTGACCCTTGAGGAGATGGCTCTTCAGCGCTATAAGACACGTCACCGTTGAGTAACTGGTTTGCATCTTCAGATGACCAGCTAATATTTGACTGCTGATTTGCAGCACTATTCATCACAATTTCAGCAGAACTGAAACTGCTCATACTGAATAAAATTGACATGCCCAAAACGTGCATGAAGGATTTATTTAATTTTTTCACCATTGCTCACTCAACTCAGGATACTAAACATTTGCGCAAGACCAGCAATATGCCGTACATTGGTCACAACTACGAACATTTTTTGCTCACACATTGTGTATGAAGTTTTTCATTTCATATAAGAATAGGATTGCTAATTTTGTCGTTTCATTGCAAGCTTATTTTGCTTTATGTAACAAAAAAAACAGATTTTGACCTGAGGGAGAGTGTAGGTGATCACAGTTTTGGTGGTAGATGACCATGAATTAGTCCGTACTGGTATTTGCCGTATGCTCGAAGACCATGCAGATGTCCAAGTCATTGGACAAGCCGAATCGGGTGAAGATGCGATTACACTTGTTCGCCAACACCATCCAAATGTTGTTTTATTAGATGTCAATATGCCGGGGATCGGGGGGGTAGAAACCACACGTCGCCTACTCCAAACAGCGCCAGATACAAAAGTCCTCGCCGTCAGTGGACTTGCTGAAGAACCCTACCCGTCTTTATTGTTAAAAGCAGGTGCCAAAGGCTATATCACCAAAGGTGCACCAGTCACTGAAATGGTCCGTGCGATTAATAAAGTGATGCAAGGCGGCAAATATTTCAGTGCAGACATTGCAGAACAACTGGCCAGCTCATATTTGTCTGATACCCAACAATCGCCTTTCGATGCCCTGTCTGAGCGTGAAATGCAAGTTGCCATGATGGTGGTCAATTGTATTAGTGCACAAGAAATTTCTGATAAATTATTCGTTAGCGTTAAAACGGTGAATACCTACCGTTACCGTATTTTTGAAAAACTGAATATTGATAGTGATGTCAAACTAACTCACTTGGCGATTCGCTACGGGTTAATCAAACCTTAACACAACGTACATCCTGTTACTATGACACAGCGTTCAATCCATAGTGAATTGAACCAGTATCATTTGGGCCTTTGGTACAGTGCTTATCGCTTTATCATCAGTGCCTGTCTGTTACTGGTCTTTTTACTGACCTACACTCAATTCAGTTCAGATTATGAATACCCACGTTTATACCTATATGTATTGACGATTTATTTGCTGTTTACCAGCATTCAATTCATGTCACTTGGACGTTTCAAAGTCCGGATCCCAAACCAGTTACTACTGTTATTCATTGTAGATGTCATTTCGCTGAGCTTACTGACCTTAGCCATCGATGGACCTAATTTACATTTGAGTTTGCTGTTTGTGATTACGATTTTTGCAGCATCCCTGTTATTAGATGCCCAAAAAGCTTTGGTCATCACCCTCATCGCTGTGATTTGCGTGGTGTATCAACTGTTTTTAGGTTCAATTCTTGAATTTACCTCACTCAAAAATTTAACCAACAGTGCGATTTTGGCTTTTTTATTTTGTGTGGTGTATGGCAGTGCGCAAATTGCCGTGAAACGTTTCCAGTTACTAGAAAATCTGAATTTTTCGCAATCCTTAGAGCTACATCGACTACAAAACATTAACCGCTATATCTTGGAGCAGATTGATACGGGCTATTTGGTGTTGGATGAAAACTGTCATGTGGTGCTGAGTAATCCTGCTGCTTGCCATTTACTCGGCATGCCAAATTTTTATCATCATGATCAATATCCACTGTATACCACGCAGCCCGATTTATTTGAATTACTCAAATTTGAAGATTTAAAAAGCGGTGAAAAATTCCAATTTGAATCCCAACAAAGCCAATACCACATTCAGGTACTCGTACAAAAACTCGTTGTGCCGCATCAAATGCTGACCTTGCTGATTTTACAAGATGCACAAAAACTCAATCAGCAAGTGCAACAACTAAAATTAGCCGCTTTAGGGCAACTCTCCGCCAGTATTGCACATGAAATTCGTAATCCTTTAGCGGCGATTGTGCATGCCAATGATTTATATCCGCAAAGTGATACCGAACAACAGCACATGTTGAATCATATGATTTCACGTCAAGCGGTGCGGATTGACCGAATTATTCAAGACACCCTAAATATGGTGCGCAATAAGGAAACCCATCCGACTCGTCTGAATCTAGAGCAATTTTTACCGTTGTTCCTGCAAGAAGATCTGGCAGACATTCAACAGAACATTCGGCTCAATGTACAAGCCAAGACTTTAATCGATTTTGATGAGGCACAGTTCAGACAAATTTTAATCAACCTAATTCGTAATGCGATTCGCCATAACAATCCGGACATGTCGTATATCGAAGTGGTGGCGCGTACGGATCAGAAAAAAGTCCAGATCGATGTCCGAGATTTCGGTCATGGGGTTGCTTTACAAAACCGCGCACAGTTATTTCAACCATTTTTTAGTACCGAAATTACTGGAACTGGTTTAGGATTATATCTTGCTCATAGCTTCTGTGAAGCGAATCAAGCACAGCTTTCCTATGTAGAAAAAAAACAGGGAGCTTGCTTTAGGATTGAGTGCTTACAAGCTGTTATTTAATTGTTTTTAGGGGAAAACTGTGGATTCACAACCACTGGTATTGTTAGTTGATGACGAAGAAGACTTATGTATGCTGATGCAGATGTCTTTATCAAGGATGGGGGTTAAAACGCATGTTGCACATCGCCTCGACGAAGCTAAAAAAGCCTTGTCTACCTATAGCTACGATGCCTGCCTAACCGATCTCAACTTACCCGATGGTAATGGTCTACAGCTCTTAGATTGGATGAATGAACACTGTCCTGCCCTGCCCGTTGCTGTGCTTACAGCCTATGGCAACATGGACATTGCCATTGCCGCATTAAAGGCGGGAGCATTCGATTTTGTCAGCAAACCGATCAATCCCAAACATCTTGAACAACTGCTACAAAAAGCCCTGAATAAGCCATTGGCCGAAGACATTACTTCGCAAGATGCTTTAGAACATAAAATGTTGATTGGTGAATCGCTTCCAATCCAGCAATTGCGTCGAACTCTAAAGAAAATTGCACGTTCACAAGCACCTGTTTTTATTACGGGTGAATCTGGTACGGGTAAAGAGGTCGTGGCCAATTTGGTTCACCGTTTAAGCAACCGTAATGAAGGACCCTTTATTGCCATTAACTGCGGGGCAATTCCCACAGAGTTAATGGAAAGTGAACTTTTTGGCCATAAAAAAGGCAGCTTTAGTGGTGCCACCCAAGACAAACAAGGTCTGATTCAATCTGCACATGGCGGTAGCTTATTTTTGGACGAAATTGCCGAACTACCTTTAGCCATGCAAGTTAAATTGCTACGCGCAGTACAGGAAAAACGTATTCGTCCTGTAGGTTCAGACTGTGAAATTGACGTTGATTTCCGTGTGATCAGCGCCAGCCATCAGGACTTAGAAGCACTCGTCCAACAAGGTCGCTTCCGCCAAGATTTATTCTTCCGCATCCATGTGATGGATTTAGTGTTGCCTGCCTTACGTGAACGTGGCGACGATATCCTCTTATTGGCGCAACATTTTATTCAAAAAATTAGCCATGAATGGGAAATTGCCACTAGGCCTCTAACTGAACGTGCGAAGAGTTTCCTGCTCAGCCAATATTATCCAGGTAATGTGCGTGAACTCCGCAATATTATCGAACGCGCTATGACCCTCTGCGATGATGAGCAAATTGATCTTCAACATCTGCAAAGTGCGCCATTAAGACAACCGAGTGCTCAGTTCAATTCCGCTCCAACAACGAATGAATCCGCTCAGCTTGCTGCAAACAGCAACGAACAGAGTGTGGTTCCTCGTAAACTACCTGAAGAAGGTTTAGAACTCTTTTTAGAAAATATCGAAAAAGAAGTGCTCATGAATGCGTTGAATCTCACCCATTGGAACCGAACCCTTGCCGCAAAAAAATTAGGCATGTCATTCCGTTCATTGCGCTATCGTTTGAAAAAATTCGGTTTAGATACCGAAGACGAAGAGTAAAAGCTTTCCAGCGTATTGCTGTTTATTTTTGATTCAGCAATAACTCTGCAACATGATCGACATAGTGATCTTCACGTGCATCATGTTGCAGCGGATAGTTATAGTCTGGCTGCACCCCAATTCCTTCAATCATTTTGCCATTCGGTGTCAGATATTGCGACACAGTCATTTGTAAAGCCGCACCATTACTCAATGGAAATAGTTTTTGAACCACACCTTTACCATAACTTTTCTCACCCGCTACCCATGCACGTTTATGCTCTTTTAATGCTGCGGTAAAGACCTCTGCGGCAGAAGCAGAACGATTATTGATTAAGATGCCGACTTTCATATTTTGAAATTCAAAACTTGGTAAAGCCTGAAATTGTTGGTCACCCTCAGATCGACTTCGAGTCGACACAATAATGCCCTGATTCAAAAATAAATCGGCAGACTCTACTGCTGCGGACAGTAACCCCCCAGGGTTATTTCTTAAATCAAACAATACCGCTTTGACACGCGAACCATGACTTTCAATCAAACGCTTTATTTCATTGGCTGTATCTTGTTGAAAAACTCTAACGTGTAAAACTAAAACCTGATTATTTAATAATTTAGATTCTATATCTGTTTCAACTTTAGTGTTTCTGACCAAATTGATCGGTTGACTTGCAGTTATCAACTGTAGATTCAGCGTCGAGCCGATACTGCCGGTAAGCAGGTGTCGTACTTGATCTTGATTGAGTTTTTTGAGTTCTTGATCATCAATTTTAAACACCGCAGCGCCATTTTTCAGACCTAGCTTTGCTGAATCGGCATCAGGCTTTAAATTGGTGATGACCCATTGCTGTAAACCTGCATCAAAACGCAAATTGAAATCGACACTCGCAATATCCCCTTCGGTGTATTGCAAAAGCTGCTTATAGTCTTCTGGTGAAAGATATCGTGAATAGCGGTCTAAACCACTGACCATACCTTTGATGGCTTGTTGGAATAATGCATCGTCATTTTTTTCAACTACATAGTTTTCTTTGACAATGCCATAGATTTGAACAAATTGTTGGATCGATTCGACAGGTACTTCGGCATAACTTTGTTCATAGCTGCCATCAAACTCATCGAAAGCCGACTTTGCTTTGTCGGCTCCCCATGTCGAATGACTAGAACACAGCAGCAAGGCTGTAAGGCTTACAACTGACGTCCAGTGTGCTTTAGTCATTCATGCTTCCTTACATTTTAAGATTCAAGAGTAATCAAGTTACGACCTTGCATTTCTGTTGGTACAGGAATGTGCATAAGAGTTAACAGTGTCGGCGCTACGTCAGCCAAAACACCACCTTCTGCAATTGTTGCATGGGTCGGACCAACATAGATAAATGGCACAAGTTCAGTGGTATGTTGAGTATGCACCTGACCACTTTGGTAATCCTGCATTTGCTCTACGTTACCATGATCGGCAGTCACTAGCATGTGACCTTTATTTGCCATCACAGCTTCATATACACGGCCTAAGCACGTGTCTACAGCTTCAACCGCTTTGACTGCTGCATCAAACACACCGGTATGGCCAACCATATCACCATTGGCATAGTTCACAACCAGTAAGTCGTACTCACCTGAATTAATTGCGGCAACCAATTCATCAGTGACTTCATAAGCACTCATTTCTGGTTTTAAATCATAAGTCGCAACGTTTGGTGATGGAATCAAAATACGTTTTTCACCCGGATATTCATCTTCACGACCACCACTGAAGAAGAAGGTCACGTGTGCATATTTTTCAGTTTCAGCAATACGAAGTTGTGTTTTACCCAAATTAGACAGGTATTCACCAATCGAGTTATGCAACGCTTCTGGCATATAAGCCACAGGTGCATCAATTGTTGCTTGGTAACGTGTCAACATGACAAATTTTGATAAAGCAGGAACCACTTTACGTTCAAAACCTGCAAAATCTTTTTCCACAAAAG
The DNA here is from genome assembly GCF_013417875.1 of Acinetobacter sp. YH12219. Taxonomy (NCBI): domain Bacteria; kingdom Pseudomonadati; phylum Pseudomonadota; class Gammaproteobacteria; order Moraxellales; family Moraxellaceae; genus Acinetobacter; species Acinetobacter sp. YH12219. The sequence continues at coordinate 44,187 of NZ_VPDC01000005.1, read as the reverse complement.
CTTTGGTAATTTCACGCGCACGGTCAGCACGGAAGTTCATAAAGACAACGCTATCACCATCTTGGATCGGTGCTAAATCACCAATACGCGTCGCTTTCACAAATTCATCTGATTCTTCAGCAGCATAAGCCTGCTCTAGACCTTCAACAGCAGTCGCTGCAGTGCGCACTGCTTCACCTTCAGTTAATAGGCGATAGGCTTGCTCAACACGATCCCAACGGTTGTCACGGTCCATCGCAAAGTAACGACCAATCATGGTAGCAATACGACCTTGACCCGGATACTGAGCAAACAGCGCATCTAATTTTTCAAGCGAAGGTTGTGCGCTTTTTGGTGGCGTATCACGACCATCAAGGAATGCATGAAGATAAACTTTTGCACCACGTTTTAATGCCAATTCAGCCATCGCCACAATGTGATCTTCATGTGAATGCACACCACCTTCAGACAACAAGCCCATGATATGTACAGCACGGTTTGCAGCTTTGGCTTTTTCAACCGCATCGACTAATACGTCATGTTCAAAGAAGGCACCGGTACGAATATCTTTGGTAATACGAGTAAAGTCTTGATACAGCACACGTCCTGCACCAAGGTTCATGTGACCCACTTCAGAGTTACCCATTTGACCATCAGGTAAACCAACGTCTTCGCCAGAGCCTGAAATCAATCCATGCGGATGCTTTTCCTGCATTGCAGTCAAGTTAGGTCGTTTTGCTGCTAAAAAGGCATTGTCCTCGACCGCTTCGCGATGACCCACACCATCCATAATTACCAATACGTGTGGGATTTTGCCAGCAGTTGCATCCGTCATAATGAACACTCTTTCGTTTATAAATTAATCATACTATCTTACCGAATTTTCGGTGAAGACTCTATGTGACAACCATGGTTTATCTAGGTCATCAACATTGTTTTACTCAATCTTGCATGCACTTAACGTGCGCGGTGCAGCAAATAACCACCCGCTACAAACATCAAAATAATTGGTATAAAGACGAACCATGCAGGCGATGGAGCGTACACCAAACTTGCATAACCCAAAAAATCTTGTAAGTAGTAAAAGCCCAGTCCAGCAAATAAGGCAATCACCAAGCGGAAACCCATCGACTGTTGACGTAAAGGTCCAAAAATAAATGAACACGCAATCACCACTAAGGCAATTAAAGCAAAGGGCGAACCAAACTTTTGCCAAAACGCCAATTGGTAAGTTTTCGGGACTTGGCTATATTCATGCATATAACTCATAAAGCTCACCAATTGACTGGGTGATAGGTCTTCAGGGTCAATGGTAACCATATGCACATATTTAGGTTGCAAGGCCAATGAAAGCGGCTGTTCAGCATTTTGCTTCGCCACGGCATCACCCGTCGCTAAGAGATCGACTTGGGTTGAATTTTGCAATGTCCAAGAGCCATTTTTGACAAAATTCCCTTGCTCTGCATCCAAAGTGCCTCGCAAACGATATTTTTCATCAAAATCAACAACCTGAACATCTTTAATTTGACCTTGTGAATTGGCATAGTCAATATAAATAAAGCGCTGGCCTTCACGTGACCAATAGCCTTTGACTTCGCCCAGTTCAGCCACAGTGCGGTGACTTTTGACGCTTTTGGCTTGTTCATTGGTATAGGGAATGACCCATTCGCTTAATGCAAAGGATAAAACCACCAAAATGAGTGCCGAACGAATCACCCAGCCCACAATCCGCCAAAGGCTGATGCCGACCGAACGCATCACAATTAATTCACTATTTGAAGCTAGAGTACCTAAACCCAGTACCGCGCCAATCAAGGCTGAAATCGGTAAAATTTCATATAAATAATTCGGTGAACTCCATAACACATACTGCAAAGCATTCCATGCGTTATAACCTTCTTTCAGCGAGCCCAATTCACCTAAATAAGTAAAAAGCACTTGTAAGCCAGCCAATACCGCTGTCGCACCAAGCATGGCTAAAGCAGTAGTTTTGGTCACATGTTTTGCAACTATACGACGTGCCAACATTTTAAGACCTCACTCGCTGAATTTGTTTCTTAATTTTGGGCGCTAATTTTTGTTTACGCGAGAACAATGCCGCTGCAATGCCGTAAATCACTAAGACCAGTGGATAAGTCCAGATGCCCATTTCATCTTTACTGATCCGCGTTTTGATCGCCATTAAAGCCACAATTAAACTGGCAAAAATAAGTAAGGCTGGGAACAATTTCAGGTAACGCCCTTGACGAGGGCTTACCTCAGACAAAGCAGTGGCAAGCAATAACGCCACCAAAATAGCGAACGGCACAAAGATTCGCCAACCGAGTTCGCTGGCAACCACAGGATCATGGCGGTTATCCCATAACTTCGAGGTTGGTAAAGCTTCTACTTCGGTACTTTCAAATTTTGCTTCTTTATCATTTTCTAAACGTAAACGATAACTTTGGAATTCAGCTTGAGAATAACGCGGTTGCCCCGGATAGATTTCGTAACGGCGGCCTTCAACTAAGTCAACCACATTGGCATTATCATCGGGCACTTCGACGCGGGTCGCTTCTTTTGCCAAAATAATGACATCAGGCTTACCCTCCTTTTCTGCACGCTGATAAAAGAAAATATCTTTTAAGTTTTTACGGTCTTCTGACAAGTCCCCTGCATAAATGGTATAGGGCCCAGAGGAAATAAACTCTTTTGGTCGAACCAAGTCAAAGCCTGTTCGTACCGCTTGCGAAGTCGTTAATGCTTCAAACTGACGGATGCCCCAAGGCGATGCCCACAGCATCAAAAATGCTTGAACAGCCATAAAGACCACAGTCATCGGCACCAATAAACGTGACAATTGATTTCGACTGACACCACTACCATTAAGCACAGCCATTTCATGATCGACATACAGACGACCAAAGACCAACATCAGACCGATAAAGAAACCGAGCGGAAGAATTAAAGTTAAAAACTCAGGCAAACGGTAGCCAATGATGCTAAATAAAATACTTGCATCTAAACGACCCTGCGCCGCGACACCAAAGTACTTGATCAAACGACCACCCATCATGATCAAGGTCAATAAGGCAATCACAACCAGTGATGTCGACACCACTTGCTTGACCAGATAACGCCGAATAATCAAATTAATTCTTCCAAAAATAGGGCCAATAAAAACTAGCGTTAGTTTACCCGAATGTAGAAAATATAAAACCTATACCCTTGTTGCTCATTGAAACTCTATTCATATAAATGTTTCAATGGTTTAATGGTTTATAAATTTAAAAAGGCATAAATACCGCACATGAAACTTTCTATTAATACGTCATTCCAAGCGAATGCGTCCAGCCAATATTTGTTGATATTAGTAGATTCTGAGCACGTTACAAATGCAGCTACTTCATATCAAATCAATGATTTAGATAATTTAATTGAAGCAACTCAATTTAAAGCAGCACTTAATGAAAGCCTGCCTTTGGTGGCGAACATTGCCGCTTGTCGCAATAGCGCTCTTTTAGGCCTCGGCAAAGTTGCTGAATTACAAGTCAATAAATTTGCAAAAATTGCACAAACTATTATTAAAGCGTCACAAAAAAAATTCAAACAGATCAGTGTCGATATCTCTGCCCTACCACAAGAACAACATTATTTATTTGCACTTAGCCTGACCCAAGCGGCTTATGCATTTGATGAATACAAATCAAAGAAAAATGAATTTGTTTTGGAGCAGATCCATTTAATCGCTGCTGAAAGTCCATTAACCACTGCACAGCTTGACTTAATTTCTGCAGTGCAATCAGGTCAAAGTTTTACTCGTGACTTAGGTAACCGTCCGGGCAATATCTGTTTCCCTGAATATTTAGCTGAACAAGCTCAAGCACTTGCAGCTGAATTCCCAGATCAACTCAAAGTGACTGTACTCGATGAACAGCAAATGGCTGATCTCGGTATGGGTGCTTTCCTTGCTGTGAGCAAAGGTTCTGACCGTCCAGGCCGTATTATTACCATCGAATACCTTTCAAATCGTGAAGAAGCCCCTGTAGTGCTTGTTGGTAAAGGCGTGACTTTTGATACTGGTGGTATCTCACTTAAACCAGGTGCGGGCATGGACGAAATGAAATTCGACATGTGCGGTTCTGCATCAGTTTTGGGTACCATCCGTGCGCTGTGTGAAGCGAAATTACCAATTCATGTTGTCGGCGCAATTGCTGCTGCAGAAAACATGCCGTCTGGTCATGCCACTCGCCCGGGTGACATCGTGACAACCATGAGCGGTCAAACCGTTGAAATTTTAAATACCGATGCCGAAGGTCGTTTGGTTCTGTGCGATACCTTGACCTATGTAAAACGCTTTAACCCTGCACTGGTGATTGATATTGCAACCCTCACTGGTGCATGTGTTGTGGCATTAGGTTCAGTCCTTACCGGTATGTTCACTCCGGATGATGAACTTGCGGCTGAATTGACTGCTGCGGGTCAACACAGCTTTGACCGCGTATGGCGTATGCCCGTGATTGAAGATTATCAAGAACAACTTGATTCTCCATTTGCAGATATTGCCAACATTGGTGGTCCAAAAGCAGGTTCTGTGACCGCTGCATGTTTCCTTCAACGCTTCACGCGTGAATATCGTTGGGCGCATTTAGACATTGCGGGTACTGCATGGAACTCAGGTGCAAATAAAGGCGCAACAGGTCGTCCTGTGCCATTATTAATGCAATTCCTAGCGAATCGTGCTCAAGCGAATGGCTAAAGTTAGCTTTTATTTATTTGAAAAAAGTCCTGAACGACAAGTCGAAAGCACTTGTCGTTTATGCCGTAAGATCCTGCGTCAGCCTGTACGTATTTGGCTACATTGTGCTGACCCAGACTTACAGCAACAACTTGATGAACGCCTGTGGAGTTTCGATCACACAGGTTTCATTCCCCATGGTATCGATCAACCCGAGGCAACGGTCTGTATTTCTGCCCAATTGCCTGAGCAAGCCGACTGGATTGTGTTTAATTTTAACGATCAAGCACTTGAACAGTTCGCAAGTTTTAGTCACATTATCGAAATTATTGAAAATAATGAACCCGCTAAAATTATCGGGCGTGAAAAATATAAACAATATCGACGTTTGGGCGTTCAACCGCAGACCCATAAACTTTAACGTGATATTGGTTTTACCCTATTTGCAAGGAGATGCACCATGGCATTGAATGTCGGTCCAGACTTTAAACAGCGCTGGTTAAAAGTACCTGAAGCTATTCGTCAGACCTTTATTGATGACCTTGGTCGCGTTTGCGATGTACTCAATCCCAGTACAGACATTCAACAATGGCTGGTCAATGACCAACAGCAGCAGCAAGTGTCTTTTGACAAAATTGAGTCTGCCTATGCAGATTTAAAAGCACAGTTGATAGAAGATGCTCGTATACGTAAACAACTGGCTTTAGAAAAAGCCTTAGAAGAAAAACGTGAAGCTGAACAAGCCTATGCAGAACAACTGAAACGTGACGAAGAGTTACGCTTTGCTGCACAAACGCAAGCGCTCACCATGATGCAGCATAATCTTAATCGTGAAGTACAACACTATGCCGCTCGCTATCATAAAAACCCTGAAACGGGTTTAGCGGGATTAAGCCAAAGCTTATCGGTCAGCGAAGGACAAATGTTGTCAGAACTTGAAAGTGTACGCGTGCGTTTGGAACTTGAGGCAGAAACGCAAATCGAAATGGCAGTCAGTGATTTCCGTGCAAAATTGAAAGCTGCCGCACAAGAAGAAATTGACTATATCTTAGAAAACTCCAATTTTTCGACAGAATCTACATCGTCCCAAGCATCTTAAGCCGTCCATCGAAGTCTGGTCACTGTCATTAAACTGACATGTATTTGCAACATGATGTTCATATGGCTGAAGCATTGTCCCTCAGAACACAATGCTTCAGGCATCCTAAAAATATAATCATGCATCCAGATGGGAATTCAATATGGACATCATTCACCAGATTACCCAGAAAATATCCTCTCTATCTGCTGGAGAACAATGGGACATTCGTGCCAAAGATCTTTGGCTGAGTCATTCAGACTTTCACAGTATTTCGGTTTATCTCAGCCGTGAATCAGAAAAAGGTGGTTTTAGCATTCAGCAACCGCCCCACAGCTCGATTTTTCAAACCCTTGATGTAGTGACCGTTACAAAACACTAAATTGTCATCTACTCCATAAAAAAAGCCCACAACTGTGGGCTTTTTTTATGTTTAAGTTTGGCTTAGACCAAATCTGCAACTGCAGAAACGGTATGTCCTAGGAAATAACCGATACCGAGTAATAATCCAATCCAGATGAAACCACCTAGCACGTTATAGAACATAAATGTGCCAAGGTTCATGCGTGCAGATCCAGCAGCAAAAGGCGCAAAAGAACGTACAAAGGGTACAAAGCGTGCGACTAAAATCGTTTTACCACCATGCTTCATAAAATATTTATTGGTTTTGACCATATATTCGGGCTTAAAGTAACGTGTGTGCTTATTAAAGTACTTAATGCCTAACACGCTGCCCGTATAGTAATTGACGCAGTAGCCCAAGACCGATGCGACAAATAACATCAGCCCCATGGTGTGTAAATGCACCACTTCCGTTGTTGAGCATAATGCGCCGATGGCAAGCAAAAGGCTGTCTCCCGGCAGGAAGAACATAAATACTGAACCCGTTTCTGAAAATATCACCAGAAATAAAATGGCATAAATCCACACACCATAATTTTCCAATAACATGGGTAACCACTGTTCCAGATTCAGTAAGAAATCAATCATTATCACCTGTCTGATTATTCATCATATATGTCATTCCGCGACGCATTATCACCAAAAATAAAAAAACAGTCTAATTTTTCAATCAGACTGTTTGGTTTTCTTCGGTATCAACTTATTTCAAGAAGCCATTTTCAGCGAGAAAATCTAAGCTAATTTTTGATTGCTCTGTGGTCTCAGCGGCTTTATCACCAAGCAATAAACGCTCAATATAACGTGCTAAAACATCCACTTCCAAGTTCACTTTAGCCCCAGCCTTCCACGTACCGATATTGGTTCGTTCAGCCGTGTGCGGAATTAAATTTAAGCTCAGCACATTACCTCGTAAATGGTTAATCGTCAGGCTAATACCATCCACGGTCACAGAGCCTTTTTCCGCTAAATAGCGTGCAATTTCTTTCGGTGCGGTCACTTCAAAATAAATAGAACGCGCATCTGAACGAACTTGAGTGATTTCACCCACTGCATCGACATGACCACTGACAATATGTCCACCAAAACGCGTAGTCGGCAACATGGCTTTTTCCACATTCACCGCCTGCCCTGCTTTCCAGTGTTCCAAGGTGGTACGATTTAAACTTTCACGTGATACATCGGCTGCATACCAATTACTGCCAAAGTCGATCACGGTTAAGCAAATGCCATTGGTGGCAATAGAATCCCCCAAATGCACATCCGACATGTCTAAATCTGTCTGGATACGCAAGCGGACATCGCCACCCACGTTTTGAATGCTTTCAACTTTACCTAGACTTTCAATAATGCCTGTAAACATGTTCAATCCCTGAAAAATATGGGGCGATGATTTTTACCACAAATCAAGTTGCGTACTCACACCAGAGGTATCGACACCACCCAATTCTGCAAAATGGTGCAATTGACTCAACAACTGACGGATCGGTGGACCTGATTTGGCATGCGTATCCGTGATGACAATAAACTCTAGTACGCGTGCACGTTCAGACTGACGCTGCTTACTCACGCGGTAACGTGGTACATCTTGCGTCAATAAGCTTACTCGGCCACGTTTTAAATTGGCTTGTAACAAATCTGTGGCGCTGATATTACCATCGGTTGAATAGCTCGTCAGGATGTAACGTGCATTGATGGTTTCTAATAATTTTTCATAAGCTTCTTTCGCATGCTTCGAAGAATTATATGGACTTGGACGTTCTTTACGCCATGCACGGTCGATTCCGCTCTTAAAGCCTTTGGTATCTGGCGTTGGTAAATCCACCTGATCCCATAACGTTAAGGCATTCAACACATGGTAGTTACTGCTATAAGCATGTTGGTTATATGGTGGATCGAGATAAGCCACATCTACTTCAAAGCCGCTCATTTGATTGGCCAAATGCTGTGCGTCGACACACCACATTTCAGCGGCGGGTTTTTTCGGATCACCAATTTCACAAAAACGACTTGGAGTCAGCCATAACAATGAGCCGATACGATCTAAGGCTGCTTGGGTTTTACCGCCCCAACCATGATGGAAACTTTTGAATACACCGCTGGTATTGCTGACAAAACTTGCTGAATACAATAACGGCGCTAATAAAGCACTCATTTCCACATCATCAATTGCGCCTTGAGCTTGCCAAGTTGCAATTTGCTGACGAATCGCATCGATACGCATACCGTTACGGCGTTTAAAGAATAAACGGTCACGTGCCGGATCGTAGATTTCATCATTACGTGGACACAAGTTATGGGTCACCCAACCTTTAACTTCTGGCAAACGGTTCAGATAATCAATCGCTTTCTGATAGCCACCCAACTCTTTAAACGCTGGTGCTTCAACGCAAGAGAGAATCGCGCTGTTCAAGGCATGACTGTAAGGTTCCCAGTCATTGGCAATAACACGATAGCCGTTTTGACGTGCCAACCGTGACACCACACCCGAACCTGCAAAAAAGTCAGCAAATATCGGCGCACGACCATCTTCGCGTTTTAAGGTTCCCGTTTGCTCAAGTGCTTCTAAAATCAGATGTAATAGACGGCGTTTGTTTCCCAAATAAGGAACCAACTGATGGAAAAGATATTCGTCTGTGGTACGAGCCGCATGACGACGTTTGTGATAAACCGTAGACTCTGAATTCATAGCGTCTCTTGAGAAGGGATTAACCTTAAGCGAATGTCATCACCCAATTGAGTGACATCTTTCAGCTTAAATCGAAGCTGCTCTGCCATGCGGTCAAAGTCCGCATTAAACATCGCACGTGCTGACTGACCCAACAAGGTCGGTGCAACATAACTGATCATTTCATCGATCAAATGTTCTTGTAAGAAAGCGGTCGAAAGTGTCGCACCGGCTTCCACAAGTACATCATAAATTTGGAACTGTTGAACGCATGCTGCTAACAGATCGGCCAAAGGCTGAATTTCAAATTGTACCACGCCCAAGTCAGCAAGTTCCTGACGATATGGCCCCATGACCATCACGGTTTCAGGTTGCTGCAATATTTTTGCGCTTAATGGCAAGCGGCCTTGGCGATCTAGCACGATACGTTTCGGCTGAACCACGTTACGCATGTCAACAGCGTCATCGAGCTGACGTACGTTGAGTAAGCAATCGTCGGCTAATACCGTTTCAATCCCAGTGATTACGGCACCTGATACCGCACGCCAATGCTGTACATCTTGTCGCGCCATCGAACCGGTTATCCACTTAGACTCACCCGAGGCCATGGCAGTACGCCCATCCAGGCTCGATGCGACTTTGAGCCGGACATAAGGCATGCCCGTCGCCATGGCTTTTAAAAAGCCCAAGTTCAATTGATGCGCTTCTGCTTCACAAATACCTGTGATCACTTCAATGCCAGCATCACGTAGGATTTGTACACCTTTACCCGCAACCAATGGATTCGGATCGGGACATGCTACAACGACTTGAGCAACACCTGCTTCCACCAAACCTTTGGCACAAGGTGGCGTACGTCCATAGTGTGCGCAAGGCTCTAAAGTCACATAAGCAGTTGCGCCACGTGCGGCCTCACCTGCATCACGCATTGCAAAGACTTCGGCATGCGGCTGACCCGCTTTGGGATGAAAGCCTTCACCAACCAATTGACCGTCTTTGACAATTACACAGCCCACATTGGGATTGGGACGAGTGCTGTATTGCCCCTGCTGTGCCAATGCAATTGCACGCCGCATCCACTGTTGATGCTGCTGCAAAGGCACTTGATCTAACTCAGACATGTAATCACTCATGATAAAAATGGAAGCAGATGTGCATTAGTGCTCACGCTGCTGCATTTGTTCAATTTGACGACGAAAAGCTTCTACATCTTGGAAGTCTTGATACACAGAAGCAAAACGTACATAAGCCACATGATCTAAAGCAAACAAAGACTGCATGACAATTTCACCAATGGTGCGTGATTTCACGTCACGTTCACCCAAACGGCGAATTTGCAATTGAATATCACTGAGTACCGTTTCAATTTGCTCTTGCGTTACTGGACGCTTTTGCAAGGCATGCATGAGCGAGCGGCGGAGCTTGGCTTCATCAAAAGGTTCACTCTTTGAATCAGACTTGATGACACGCGGCATCACCACTTCATAGCTTTCAAAAGTTGTAAAACGTTCACCGCAACTAATACATTCACGGCGGCGGCGTATCTGACAGCCTTCAGCAGCAAGACGTGAGTCAATCACTTTACTGTCTTCAGCGTTGCAAAATGGACAATGCATAGCGGTTAAATTGAACAAATCCGAATGGATTTAGAGTGTAGCAAAAATTTTGAAATTTGTAGAGCTTTACGCTAGATATGGAAAAAAAACAGCCCTTTCGGGCTGTTTTACACAATATATTGATTTACTGTGATCTTATTATTCTACACGTTCACCATGTTGACTTAAGTCTAGACCCATACGTTCGTCATCAGCTTCAACACGGATGCCAATCACTAGATCAATCACTTTCAAGATAATGAATGTCATCACTGCTGAGTAAGCAATAGTCGCTAGTACGCCTTCGACTTGAACCCATAATTGATGCATTAAGTCGCTCGGTGCTTTATCACCCATGATGAATTCGCTGGCAAAGAATGCTGTAAGGATCGCACCCACGATACCACCGACACCATGTAGACCAAACGCATCCAAAGAGTCATCCGCTTTCAACGCACGTTTCAGCGCAGTAATCCCCCAGAAGCAAACCACACCACCGATCAGACCCATCGCTAAAGCACCACCAACTGTTACGAAACCTGCCGCAGGTGTAATCACCACAAGACCTGCTACTGCACCAGAAGCACCACCCAAAACAGACGCTTTACCACGAACCACTTTTTCAGTAATTAACCATGCCACTGCTGCTGCCGCTGCTGCAACTTGTGTTACCACCAATGCATAACCAGCCGAACCATTTGCACCCAGTGCAGAACCACCGTTGAAACCAAACCAACCTACCCATACAAGGCTTGCACCGATGACGGTTAAAGTTAGGTTATGTGGCGCCATAGATTCACGGCCAAGCCCCATACGTTTACCAAGCATGTACGCTGCAACGAGACCCGCAACACCCGAGTTGATGTGAACTACTGTACCACCCGCAAAATCAAGCGCACCGTCGTTACCTAACCAACCACCGCCCCATACCCAGTGAGTAATTGGTGCATAAACCACGACACTCCAAATTGCGATGAACGCAACAAAAGCACCGAATTTCATACGTTCTGCAATCGAACCACTAATAATGGCAACGGTAATAATGGCAAATGTCATTTGGAAAATAACAAAAAGAATCTCTGGAATCGTACCCGTCAACGCTTCTGTAGTGATACCCGACAACATAAATTTGTCTAAGCTACCGATAAAGGCATTGCCTTCACCAAATGCTAAGGTATAACCCACAATCACCCACGTTAAACTCACGACACCCGCAGCAACAAAACTGTGTGCCATGGTGCTGAGTACATTTTTCTTACGGACCATACCGCCGTAAAACAATGCTAAACCGGGAATTGTCATAAGTAGAACAAGTGCAGTGGATACTAAAATCCATGCTGTATCACCTGTATCGAGCTTAGGTTCTTCTTCTGTAGGTGCTGGTTCTGCAGGTGCTGGCGCTGCTTCAACTGGAACTGCAGCTTCTGTTGTATTTAGCGTTGTTGTATTTGCAGTATCAACTACTGTGACTTCTTCTGTAGGTGCTGTTGCGCTTTCTTCAGCCCACGCAACAGAACCACCTAAAAGTGCACTGGACAAGCCGAGTGCAATTAGCATTTTTTTCATTCGTATCCCCCGACCTGATTTTCTGAGTTATTAGCTACTCAGCAAACTTCATGCCAATTTTTTAAACGGCATCTGCACCTGTTTCACCAGTACGGATACGGATGACTTGTTCCAGATTGCTTACAAAAATTTTACCGTCGCCAATTTTTCCTGTGCTTGCAACACGAGTAATTGATTCAATTACGGTATCGACCATTTCATCACTGATTGCGATTTCGATTTTTACTTTTGGTAAGAAATCAACCACATATTCAGCACCACGATAAAGTTCAGTGTGACCTTTCTGGCGACCGAAGCCTTTAACTTCAGTGACAGTGATCCCTTGAACACCATTTTCAGAGAGTGCTTCACGCACGTCATCTAATTTAAAAGGTTTTACAATTGCAGTTACGAGCTTCATGTTTTGTTTTCCTTCGGCTTATTTCACCTGTAAGGTTTTATGTTCAATTTTCATGCCAATATGACTACAGTCGGGGGAAAATAGTCAGCCCAGCATGAGATTTCTTTATAACCTATTTTATACGGATAATCTTGCGTATGCTTATAAAAATAGACGTTTTTACTAGAAGAATTACGATTTTACTGATCGATTAAACGCATATTTAAATGAAAGCACTATGGTCATGAATGTGGCGATGTTAAACTGCTGCAACCAATTCACTGAGGATGGTCTAAACAATGATTGAAACCTTATTACAAGCGATATTAGAACAAATCGATCAGCCGAAAAAAGACGTCGAACATAATCTTCGCAGCTTACTTAACGAAGCTGTGAGCAAAATGGATCTCGTATCTAAAGAAGAAATCGAACGCCAACGTACTGCACTGAATAATGCCAATTTACGTTTAAATGAATTGTTGAAACACGTCGAAGAACTCGAACAAAAAATTCAGAACAAAAAATAAGCACCTTTTTAGTGCAACAAAAGACGCATAACGATTAAAAATAATGCACCATAACGGAACAATAATATGTCTTTTGCCAAAATCTATACTCGGGGTTTGCTCGGCTTAAATGCACCCCAAATTGAAGTTGAAGTTCATGTGAGCCAAGGCCTACCTTCATTGACCATTGTGGGCCTACCTGAGGCCGCTGTCCGTGAAAGTAAAGACCGTGTCCGCTCTGCGATTATTAATAGTGGCTTTCAGTTCCCGACCAAACGTCTGACCATTAATCTTGCACCCGCAGATTTACCGAAAGATGGTTCACGTTTAGATCTCGCCATTGCTTTAGGGATTCTGATCGCGTCGGGACAACTTCCTGAAAATGCAGCAGATGGTTTTGAATTTATTGGAGAATTGGCACTTGATGGTTATTTACGACCTGTCAGTGGCATCTTAAGTATAGCCATTGCCTGTCAGCATATCGGGCATCATCTGATTCTACCGGCACTCAATGCCGATGAAGCGGCGCAACTGCCGGAGTTCCAAGTCTTTCCTGCTCAGCATCTTAAGGATGTATGTGAACATTTGAGTCGTTCAGCCTTAATCAGCAGCCACCCCTCGACATCGTCAGCCAATCAACACAGTTATCCCTTTGATTTATCTGATGTGAAAGGTCAACTCAGACCACGTCGTGCTTTAGAAATTGCGGCGGCTGGCGGTCATTCCCTGCTATTTCGTGGCCCTCCAGGCACAGGTAAAACTCTACTCGCCTCGCGTTTAGCCAGCATTCTTCCGCCCTTAGATATGCAAGAAAATTTGCAAGTCGCGAGTATTTATTCCATTGCAGGTGCAAATCATCATTTTGGGCAGCGTCCATTTCGTGCGCCGCACCATACTGCGTCTGCGATCGCCCTCGTCGGTGGAGGATCAAATCCTAAACCGGGTGAAATCACCTTGGCACATTTAGGGGTTTTATTTTTAGATGAGCTGCCTGAATTTGATCGAAAGGTATTGGAGGTATTACGGCAACCACTCGAATCCAAAGAAATTGTGATTTCACGGGCTTCTCGTCAAATCACCTTCCCCGCAAATTTTCAATTGATCGCGGCAATGAATCCTTGCCCATGTGGCTATGCCTTTAATCAAGACAGCCGCTGTCAATGTAGTGCTGAAAGTATTAAACGCTATCAAAACCGTATTTCAGGTCCATTATTAGATCGTATTGATTTACATATAGATGTCCCGCCACTAGCAGCACATGAATTACAAAGTTCGCAAGAGGTTGAAAGCTCAAGTACAGTTAGGCAACGTGTCATTCGTGCCTATGAATTACAAATAGAGCGTCAGCAAAAATCCAATATGGCACTCACGCCTACGCAATTGGAGCAACAAGCAGTTTTGGATGCTACTGCACAGAATATTTTACAGTTAGCCCAGCAGAGAATGAATTTATCTGCGCGTGCCTATCATCGGGTGTTACGTGTTGCCAGAACCATTGCCGACTTGGCTCAAAGTGAACACATTCAAGCTCAACACGTTTCTGAAGCACTGTCCTATCGAAGCCAACTCAATGCTTAAAAAAATGGCGACCTAAGGTCGCCATTTTTAATGCTCTTTAAAATTAGAATTCGTATTTCAAACCAAATACGACTTTATTCTTTTGTTTTTCATCCGCACGGTCATAACCACCAACTGTGTAATTCATGCTTGCGGTAACACCTGTATCTGCTAAAGGCTTGCTTAGACCAATATCAAAGTGACGGAAACCAAAGCTTTCTGTTGTTCCTAAAATATCTTCAAAATCACCTGAATCTTGATATGCATATAAACCAAGCGCGGTATCTAGACTGAAGTCTTTAGGAAGTGCATAGCTATATGATGCTTTGATATAAGTATCACCTGCATTACCCCATGAAACATCTTCAAGCAAAGTTTGCGCTGTTAAGCCAAAATCTTTATAGCTTAGCCCAAGCATTGTTTCTAAACCGTTTGCATCACTTGTATCAATATCATAGTAATAGTAGTAAGTTAGACCTGCTGTGTAACCAAGATCATCATTAATTGAACCGTTATAGCCCGCATAAAAATCATTTTCAAAACCATTCGGTAGGTCATCACCATAGTTTAATGTTGAACCCCACCAACCCGCATAGAAGCCTGATGCATGGCTATAATCCAAACCACCTTGGATTGTCGCATCTTTATTTTCAGGCACATTGGTAATACCACGTAAATTATAGCTAGACAGTACGCCGATATTTCCAGATACAGAATGCTCTGAAGCAGGTGCTTCAGCAAATGTAAACGTCGATGCTGCTCCAAGTACAGCGATTGATAAAGCTTTAAGTGCAAATTTCATGGTTTGTTCCCCCACATCGTGCGACGACGTATTTTTTGGTTATTTCGTTGAACTCAATGAGGTATTAGCAAGCGCTGTGCCATGTTTAAAAATATACACATATTTTTTTTATAAAGGTCACGATTTTGGCTTTCATAAAACATATAAGATACTGTTTTTATTTGTTATTTTTTAATTACTCTATTTAACTATTTTTCTCTAAATTTTTTTTTAGAATGCAGATTGTCAACTATTCAGATTATTAAAATCCTTAGGTTGATAGTTGTAACAGGATTTTAAAAATGCGCTTTTTTGAGTATATTTTTTCAACACCGATCTCAAAAATGCATAAAAAAAGTGCACAATCACCATTGTGCACTTTCAAAAATATGACCGAATACGATCAACTCGTTAATGTTAGAAAGAATAGGTCAATCCAACCACAACGTTATCGTCTAATTCCTCGCCTTCACGATCTTTACCGCCCCATACATAGTCAGCAGCAATTTCAAATCCAGTATCCGCAATCGGTTTACTCAAGCCTAAACGTGCTTCAGTGAACACCACATCTTCTGTGGTTGTTAATAGGCTATCATCACGACTGTCATTAAAAACAGAAACACCAAGCGATGAATTTAATGAAACATCATAAGGTAATGCATAGCTATAAGCAGCATTCAGATATACATCTCCTGCGTTGCCATAATTAACATCAGACAACAATACAGCCATGCTTGCAGTTAAATCTTTATAACTTATGTCCTGAATAAATTCGACGCCCGTTGTGCGACGCTTTTCAGAGCGGTCATCGTTATACACTGAACCGCCACCTTGATAGACATAAGCCATCACTTGTGACTTATAGCTCCAATCTTCATTCAGTTCACGTCCATATCCAACATAGAAATCATGTTCAAAACCATGTGACTGACTGTCGTCCGTAGGGTCATAGTTGAGTGTAGACCCCCAATAGCCCGCGAACAGCCCACTGTTGTGTGCATATTCAAGTCCGGCTTGTAATGCAGCTTGATCATTTTCTTCACTCGCACGGTACACATATTTGTTTACCACGCCCAAACTTCCAGACCAATTCCCTTGTGCAGTTGTGGCTTGTTCAGTTTGTTCTGCAAATGCAGGGATTGTACCTAGGGTCACTAAAATACTTAAAATTGCTATTTTATAAAATTGAATCATGTTTAGTCCCCACATCGGATCGATCGTGGATTGGGTTGAGTAAAATTTAGCGCCGATTTTAATCGATTTTACCGCACTGTATAGCCCCTTTTTTCTTATTTTGATAAATTAAATCATTTAAAAACAAAGGTAAGATTATATAAAATAGTAAAAAATAAGCTTTTGATTCATAAAATATCTTTTATCGTGTTCCAGTCTTTAACAATGATTTAATGTTTTAATTTATATGTATTTATCACGATTATTATCATCTTTTATTGAGCTAGATTTTAAGGAAAACATTTCTGACGACTTCGCTAAAAGTCATTCTCTATTTACAAAAAAACACGCCAACAGTGCTTACTGTGCCTGAACATTGATGCCATGCACCTCAGCAGTTTTTATACTTTTTGATCAAAATACCAATTTAAATTCAGCACAAATTGTCGCGAAGAGTAATGATAAATCAGCAAGTTAAATGAAAGTTTTTACTTTTTTTTATATTTTTTTATGATAAGCAATGAAGAAACTTCTCTTTAGCTTAATATATATTCAATTTAAATAAACTATTTGTTAAACAACAATAACATACGAAACATTTGCTTATTACAGATTGACCGATGATCTGAATGTTTTCTAACTTTAGTGTAATAAGCGCATTAAAAATAGTGATTTTTTTAAGAAAAAATATACAATCGCACTACATATTAACCAAATTTGCATGAGGCTCTCTCCCAATGCTTAAAGCTCAACAACTAACACTTGCAGTATTAGTAAACGCTGCTCTTATTTCTACTGCTTTTGCTAGCGAACAAAGCGAATCTAAAGGCTTTGTGGAAGATGCCGAAGGCTCTGTATTATTCCGTACAGGTTACATCAACCGTGACAAAACCAATTACATTGACAATGATACTGGTGCAGTAAAACGAGTAACAGATACCAGCTCAGCTGCTCAGTCTGCGATTGTAAAACTTGAATCTGGTTTTACAAAAGGTATTATCGGTTTTGGTGCCAATGTTACTGGCGATGCTTCATTCAAATTAGGCAGCAATGATAATGCTGGCAATGGCATGATTCCGCTTCATAACGGCGGAGCTAAAGATGCAAATGGTGATGTAGACGCCTATAACCATTGGGCGCGTGGCGGAGCTAGCGTTAAAGCACGAGTATCAAATACAACTGTTGAATACGGTACCCAAGTTCTAGATCTTCCTGTACTTGCGTCTAATACAGCACGTATGGTTCCAGAATATTTCACTGGTGTTCTTGCGAAAAGCCGTGAAATTGAAAATCTAGAAGTTATTGCTGGTAAATTCACAGAGAATCAATATTCAGATCAAATCAATACTGATGGCCGTCATCTAGATAATGCAATCGTTTGGGGTGCAAAGTACAAATTTAACGATCAGCTTAATGCATCTTACTATGGCTTAGACAGTGAAGATGCGCTTGAACGTCACTACATCAATGCAAACTACACATTGCCTTTAGCTGAAAAACGCTCTTTAAATGTAGACTTCAATGGCTACCATACTGAATGGGACGAGCAAGCTGGAACTTATTCTTCAACAATTGGTAATAAAAATGTTGACGGCCGCAGCAATAGCATCTGGTCTCTTGCAGGTACATTAAACCAAGGCGCTCACTCAGTCATGCTGGCTTACCAACAAAATACAGGCAACACTGGTTATGACTATGGCGAAAATGCTGATGGCGCACAGTCAATCTATGTAGCTAACTCATACTTATCTGACTTTGTGGGGAACCATGAAAAATCGGCACAAGTTCAATATAACTTAAACTTTACTGATTATGGTGTGCCAGGCTTGAACTGGACTTCTGCATTCGTTTATGGCTGGGATATTAAAGTCAACAATTCAGCAAAAGAAGGTCAAGAGCGCGAATTCTTTAACCAAGTGAAATATACTGTTCAATCTGGTTTTGCTAAGGAAGCAAGCTTACGTGTACGTCATTCTTACTACCGCGCAAGTGATAACTACCAAGCTGGTAACTATATCGGTGATACAAACGAATGGCGTTTATTCTTAGACATCCCTGTGAAATTATTTTAATTTCGCAGCTACTCTAAGATAGCGAAAAAAAACCTGCACACTGTGCAGGTTTTTTTTATGAGCATCGTTTTCATATAAAAGCGATGCTCAGCTTAAAACAATATTATTTGTTCGCAGCTTGGTAAGCTTCAATTGAGCTCAGTACTTCTTGTTTCGCAACATCAGCACCTTCCCAACCACTTAACTTAACCCATTTACCAGGCTCTAAGTCTTTGTAGTGTTGGAAGAAATGTTCAATTTGATTGATCAATAATGCAGGAAGATCGGTATATTCTTGAACATCTTTATAAAGCGGAGTCAATTTGTCGTGTGGAACGGCAACCAGTTTTGCGTCAACACCACCGTCATCTTCCATGTTCAATTTACCAACAGGACGGCAACGAATTACAGAACCTGGCTCTACTGGATGTGGAGTAACCACAAGTACGTCTAGTGGGTCACCATCCAAAGATAATGTATTTGGAACATAACCATAGTTCGCTGGGTAGAACATTGCAGTACCCATGAAACGGTCTACAAATAACGCATCAGAATCTTTATCGATTTCGTATTTGATTGGTGCTGCATTTGCAGGAATTTCAATAATGACATAGATGTCGTTTGGTGCATCTTTACCCGCTGGGATATTGCTGTAGCTCATAGCATCACTCTTTAAACAAGTTAAATCTTTTAATCCGGCACAATTATAACGGTTTTATCGCTTTTTTTGTGATTTTAGCGATCATGCTGATAATTTAATCATCAAGCTGAACATTTAGCTTAATTTAATGACCAATAACATCAGGCAAATTGGGCATAACATCGACAAGGTCCAAATGATTGAACGTAAAGTTGCCCAATTCGCTAAATAACATAGCCCATAAATAACGCGTAAAACGAGATAGGCAATCCCAAAGGTCATGATGTATTGTTGATGAATCACCATGTATTCAGCCATTAGAATAGCCGCAATAAATAAAGGTAAACTTTCAAAACTATTTTGCTGCACTGCATGTGCGCGGCTCGCCAATCCTGTAGAGCGCGCTAAAACTTCACGTGGATTTTGATTATCACTCGACTTAAAGCCTGCAGCTCGTTTCGCAATAAATGTAAATACATATGGCAATAAACAAGCGGCCAAAATGAGATAGATGATCCCACTGATGCTGTGCATGTGTTTTTTCTCAGGAAGATTTTTATGGCTGCTATAATACCATGGCATTTCGTGAATAATTTTTGTTAAATATAGTGTTTTTATAATCGGCAGATGAAAGGATCCTCTATGAGCACTTCTGATCGAGATCAATTATTTGAAGTTCTTGAAGAGCAAAAACGCCATCAGCTTCGCGTCGATCGTGTCTTAAAAATCGTCATTCCTGTGACTGCATTTTTACTAGCTGTGATCTGCGCCAACTTAAATGTCTGGTCGACTGTTTTCAGCTTTGTCATCATGTGGATTGCATTCTATGCAGTTTCCATCAAGCAACTTCCCCTTTGGCATTGGGTCATTGTCATTGCACTATATTGTTTAGTCGACAATATTTTAACCTATGGCAGCTATAACCAATCTGGCTTTAGTCGTCAGTTCGGCGCGATGTTTATTTTCTTAGGTGTTTTTGGTGTAGGACGTCGCTACTTTGATCGCTGGTCGATGAATAAAGGCAAGCTTTAATGAACTAAATTTAAAGCGATAAAAAAAGCGCCCGAAGGCGCTTTTTTATGCATCGTATTATGCTGTTTTACGCAAATCTTTACGTAGAATTTTACCGACGTTCGATTTTGGTAATTCATCCATAAATTCAACATAACGTGGACGCTTATAGCCAGTTAAGTTTTCTTTTGCGAATGCCAAAACTTCTTCAGTTGTTAAAGATGGATCTTTTTTCACAACGAATAATTTAGGTACTTCACCTGATTTTTCATCAGGAACACCAATCGCAGCAACTTCTAGTACTTTTGGATGTTTTGCAACAACTTCTTCAATTTCAGAAGGATAAACGTTGAAGCCAGACACCAAAATCATGTCTTTTTTACGGTCTACAATCTTCACATAACCGCGTGGATCCATGACACCAATGTCACCTGTACGGAAGAAACCGTCCGCCGTCATTACTTTGGCAGTTTCATCTGGACGGTTCCAATAGCCTTTCATGACTTGAGGACCACGAATCGAAATTTCACCTTGCTCACCTTGAGCAACTTCATTGCCATCATCATCTAAAATAGCAACTTCAGTCAGTGGCAATGGAATACCAATCGTACCGCTGAATTCCATTGATGCTGGAGGGTTTGCGGTTGCAACAGGTGAGGTTTCTGATAAACCATAACCTTCGATAATATTGGTACCTGTAACTTTCTTCCACGCTTCTGCAGTCGAAGGAAGCACTGCCATACCACCACCCATCGCCATTTTTAGCTTACTGTGGTCAAGTTGCTTGAACTCTTCATTGTTCACCAAAGCATTGAACAATGTGTTCACTGCTGGGAAGAATGAAGGTTGGTATTTACGTAATTCTTTCATTACCGCAGGTAGGTCACGCGGGTTAGGAATCAATACGTTTGCCTGACCTTTGTACATACCGTAAAGTGCACACACCATAAATGCAAAGATGTGATACAGCGGTAATGCACAGAAGATACGATCATCTGGCTGACCATCTTGCTGACCAAATTTACTTTGGAAAATACCATCACACTGCAACATGTTTGACACAAGGTTACGATGGGTCAATTCTGCGCCTTTAGATACGCCAGTTGTACCACCGGTATACTGAAGTACAGCAGTATCACTTAAAGTTAAGTTTGGACGTTTGTAATTGTTTGCACTCACTTTAGACATTGCTGCATTAAAGCGAATATGACCTGGAATGTTCCAAGCTGGAATTTGTTTACGTACTGAACGTAATACAAAGTTAACCAATGTACCTTTCAGCGTACCAAGCATGTCACCCACAGATGCCACGATCACGTGTTTTACTGGGGTTTTACCAATAATCGCTTGGTAAACAGATGCAAAGTTTTCAATAATAACAAGAGCTTCTGTTCCAGAGTCATTCAATTGATGCTCAAGTTCACGAGAGGTATACAGTGGATTCACGTTGACCAATACCAGGCCAGCACGGAATACACCCAATGCGACAACAGGATATTGAAGAACGTTCGGCATCATGACTGCAACGCGTGAACCTTTGGCCAAACCTAAACTTTGCAAATAAGTTGCAAATTTACGGCTAGCTTCATCAAGTTCTTTAAAAGTTAAGACTTTATCCATAAAGATAAAGGCATCTCTTGAGCCAAACTTCTGGAAATTACGCTCAAAAATATCGACCAATGAGGTATTTTCTGCGGGTAATTCTACAGTTTCTGGAATCCCTGTCTTTTGGTATTCAGCGAACCAAATCTTTTCCATAACGCCCAATTCTCCTGTCGTAATCCTTAGTAATCCAACTGTTTTTTTTCAATATTAAGCGGTCATTATTTAACTTGTTTGTGCTTAATATTGCATCCATTTCACGAATAACAGCATATATAACGTATTTCGTTCCATGGATGCTAGTATTATCTTTGAATGAACAGTTTATTTGCTTTTTGATATCCACGTGGTAACAACACGCCTTTCGATGCACGTTTACCCACATATTTTTGCAGATCGTCGCCTTTAAGCTTTAATTGTTGATTTCCTGCAAGCACTTGAATTATTTCATCTAAATTCAAAGTTGTCATGGATACAATTTGATCTTTTGCCTCAAGTTGTATCAATTTATTACCTTTACCCTTATTCAATACTGGTAATTCATCAAGTTCAACCAACAGCAAACGACCCGCAGAACTGAGGAGTGCAAGATGTGTTGCATTCTCAATCGCTGTTAAATTCATGACCGCCGCGCCTTCAGATAAACTAAGGAAGGCTTTACCCGCTTTTGCATTGGTATCGAGGTTTTTGGCTTGGGTTTTAAAGCCATAGCCTTTACTACTCATCGCCAAGACTTCTGTTTCATCTTCAGCAATAAACACTTGTTTAAAGCCGACCCCACTTGCAGGTGCAAGTTTAGAACTCAGAGGCTCACCTAAACCACGCGCGGATGGCAAGGTATTGATGCCCAAAGCATAGCTTCGACCGGCATCATCTAATACATACACACGTTGATTCGATTTACCTTGGGCATGGCTGAGATATTGGTCACCTGCACGGAAATTTAAGTTCTCAGCATCGACTTCATGCCCTTTCGCCGAGCGAATCCAACCCGCTTCAGACAACACCACAGTTACAGGATCTGCAGGAAGCATATCTTGTTCATTAATCGCATGGGCTTCTGCACGTTTCACAATTGGAGAACGGCGGTCATCACCAAATTTCTTCGCATCTTCTTTAAGTTCATTAATGATCAATGCTTTTAATGATTCAGGATTCGCCAATTGTTCACGAATAATGGCAGCTTTGGCTTCCAATTCTTCTTGTTCACGGCGCATTTCCATTTCTTCAAGTTTTGCCAAATGACGTAACTTGAGTTCTAAAATCGCTTCGGCTTGAATTTCATCGATATTAAAATGCGTCATCAACACCGGTTTAGGCTGATCTTCTTCTCGAATAATACGAATCACTTCATCAATATTCAGATAGGCAATAATCAAGCCTGCAAGTATATGTAACCGTTTTTCAATTTTATTCAGATGATAAGTCAAACGACGTGTTACGGTATTTTTACGGATTTCAATCCATTCCAACAAAATACGGCGGATCGATTTCACTTGCGGACGACCGTCAGCGCCAATCATGTTCATATTGACACGATAGCTCGACTCTAAGTCAGTGGTTGCAAATAGATGACTCATCACCGATTCAGCATCAATACGGTTTGAGCGCAGGACAATCACTAAACGTGTTGGGTTTTTATGATCTGACTCATCACGTAAGTCCGTGACCAATGGCAACTTCTTCGCCTGCATTTGATCTGCAATCTGCGTGATCACTTTCGAGCCTGAAACCTGATACGGTAACTCCGTAATCACAATTTCATTTTTCTCAATGCTGTACACTGCACGAGTTCGATAACTACCGCGACCCGTGGTTTGAATTTTAAGTAATTCTTCTGGAGAGGTAATAATTTCCGCACGTGTCGGCAAATCAGGTGCAGGAATATATTCTGCGACTTTTTCATCGGTTAAATTAGGATTGCGAATTAAGGCGATGGTGCCCTTCACCACTTCACGTAAGTTATGCGGTGGAATATCCGTTGCCATACCCACAGCAATACCCGTTGTGCCGTTGAGTAAAATATTTGGAACACGTGCCGGTAAATTCACTGGCTCTTTCATCGAACCATCAAAGTTATCCTGCCAATCACAGGTTCCTTGTCCTAACTCAGACAATAATAAATCACTATAAGCAGACAGTTT
Source organism: Acinetobacter sp. YH12219 (assembly GCF_013417875.1). Lineage (NCBI taxonomy): Bacteria > Pseudomonadati > Pseudomonadota > Gammaproteobacteria > Moraxellales > Moraxellaceae > Acinetobacter > Acinetobacter sp. YH12219. Next base: position 20,341 of record NZ_VPDC01000005.1, on the reverse strand, counting down.
TGCTTCGGTATATCGCATCGCTGCGAAGGATTTCGGATCATCTGGTGAGCCCCAGTTTCCCTGACCTTCAATAAATGGATAGCGATAACTAAACGGCTGCGCCATGAGGACCATGGCTTCATAACAAGCTAAGTCACCGTGAGGATGGTATTTACCCAGTACATCACCAACCGTACGTGCAGATTTTTTTGGCTTACCCGTTGGCTTTAACCCGAGTTCACTCATCGCATAGACGATACGACGCTGAACGGGTTTTAGACCATCACTGATATGTGGCAATGCACGATCCATAATCACGTACATGGCGTAGTTGAGATATGCTTGTTCGGTAAATTCTGCTACGGAACGGTTTTCTGTCGCATGATGCGCAAGGCTTGTCATAACAACCTGTAATCCTAAATTGTTCGTTCTTTATTGGGTTCTTATGCTATGTCGCAGGTGTCCCCTATACAAGGGGATGATCTAACACTCTGCGACAAATTGTGTCTTATGGCGTAAAAATATCCATTTTATTCACCATGATCAACTAAAAATTCAACAGTCTTTATAGACCGATGGATTCTAAAGTTTTGCCCTTGGTTTCTTCACCTAAAACCAAAATCACCACGGCAACTGCAATTAAGACTGCAGTAAACATCATAAAGACATAGCTAAAACCATGATCCATATCCATCATATGTGTCACGGCAAAAGGTGCTGCAATGCCCCCGATCCGACCAATGGCACCCGCCCAGCCCGAACCAAAGGCACGAATATTGGCCGGATATTGTTCTGGTGTATAGGTATAAAGTACGCCCCAAGCACCGAGATTAAAGAAGGACATTAAACAGCCCCAAATCACAATCTCGGTCACACTGCCAGACTGACCGAAGAAATATGCTGAAATGGCACACATCCCAATGAAGCCCGCCAAAGTGGCTTTACGACCCAATTTTTCGACCAACCATGCAGCTGCAATATAACCTGGCAATTGTGCCAAAATCATAACCAAGACATATTCAAAGGATTGAACAATGGTGTAGCCTTCTTTGACCAATAAACTTGGTAACCACGTAAAAATGCCATAGTAAGAAAAGACGATACCGAACCAAATGAGCCACAGCATTAAAGTACGTCGTGCAAAAATGCCTGACCAAAGCTGTGAAAAACTGATGTTGTGCTTTTCTGCAACCGGTTTGACCTCAAAAATTTCAACAACTTGTACACCACATTTGGCTTCAATCTTTTTCACCAATGCATGTGCTTCATCAAAACGTCCACGGTTGATTAAATAAGGCACCGATTCGGGCACCATTTTCCAAATCACGATCGCATATAACGCAGGAATACCGCCAATCAGGAACGCTGCATGCCAACCAAAATCAGGAATAATAAAGCGTGAGACCAACGCTGCAACCAACCAGCCCAGTCCCCAAAAACTTTCTAGTAAGACAATAAAACGACCACGCACATGCGCCGGAATATATTCACTGACCAAAGTCACCGCGACTGGGAGTTGCCCCCCTAAACCTAAGCCGACAATAAAACGAAACACCAACAACCAAGTTAGATTAGGTGCAAATGCACATGCAGCGGTGGCTAAGCTATAAATCACCAATGTCCATGCAAAGACTGTTTTTCGGCCAAAGCGATCTGCCAGTCCTCCAGAAAACACCGCGCCAATCGCCATCCCAACAAAACCAATCGAGACCACCCAACTTTTATCATTTGGCGTCATGGCCCAATCTTCAGCCATTTTCGCTAAGATAAAAGAAATGAGCCCCGTATCCATGGCATCAAACATCCAGCCAAGGCCAATAACCCAAAGTAAAGTGTAGTGAAACTTACCGATGGGTAAGCGTTGTATACGTGAGACTAAGTCCATAACAAGATCTCTGAACTGGTGGAAGGATGAACACTGCTTTCCCAACAGGATGTATGATTTTGCGTTTTTTAGTATAGATCCATGCAAAAGACCGACCATTGATCCGTCTTTTCAGCATTTTAATGTGATGTTATAGCAACGCGGCTATGACAAATCTTTTGAAGATACCGACTGATCATCATCATCTTTATAAATAAATTTAGGCATTTCTAAGCCAAAGTAAATGGCGATCAGACGTAAGGTGAAACCGAAAATGAGCGTCGCAATGACGGTCAATTCTAGCGATAAGCCAATCTCGATGCAGAGCCAATAACAAATCACGGACACAAAAGAAATACTGGCATAAAGTTCACGACGGAACACCAGCGGGACATCGTTACAAAGGATGTCTCGTAAAATACCGCCAGAGACGCCCGTTAGTACCCCTGCTACCGCAGAAACCACAAAACCATGTCCCATTTCTAAAGCGATTTGACAGCCAATAATGGTAAAGCCAATGAGACCAAGGGCATCGAGAACTAAGAAGATATTACGAAGATGACGCATCCACTTTGCAATCAGGATGGTGACAAATGCAGCAAAGCAGGTCAGCATGAGGTATTCGGGATGCTTAACCCATGTCAGTGGATAGTGCCCAAGTAGCACATCACGAACCGAACCGCCCCCCAGTGCCGTGACACAGGCAATCAATGTTACCCCAAACCAGTCCATACTCCGCCGACCCGCAGACAATGCACCTGTCATTGCTTCTGCCGTGATTGCGATAATATAAATAACGGTAAGTAACATCGCCCTTCTTCCACTGAGGGTTGAGATGCGCGCTATTCTAAGCTAAATCTGCTCAAATGTTATAAAAATTGCGCACAACATTGTTTAAATTTTCGTCCAGAACCACAAATACAGGGCTGCTTCATGGTGATTTGCATCTCTGTGGTCGGATCAAGGAAATACCAGCGCTGCTCGAACTTCACAAAGTGTGAAATTTCATGATGTACCTGCGCTTGCTGCCCATCGTGATAATGGGCTTTAAATTCAACTTGAGCATGGTTTTTATCGAGTTTTTCTTGAGCCTGTACCACCTCAAGTTTTAACCACTGATTGGCCTGACTCCACGCTGCAATGGCACTGACATCCAAGGCTTGCTGCTGTCCAAACGCAGTTGTTTGTACAATATAATCAATCTTATGCAGTGCAAAAGCACTATAACGTGAACGCATCAACTGCTCTGCAGTCTGTGCATTTTCACGCCCCGTATGTAAGGGCTGACAACAGCTACCATATTCACCTTTGCCACACGGACACTGGACTTGTGACATGTTTGTTTCCATAAAAAAATAGCCTGACAATGCAGGCTATTTTAACGGATCTTTCCACACAATTTTCATCAGTAGATCCGTATCGATTCAAATAAAAGAATGATACACGGTAAGGTCATCCGCAAGTGTTTGAGACAGGACTACTTCTAATCAAAAATGTTTTTGCAATGCTTTGAATAATTTGACGGTAGTGAACGAGTTTTGCGGATGACAATGGTTTTGGGTACTTTTGCCGAAACAAAAGTACCTCCAGCCGAAGGCTAATCCCTTTATTTAAACCCTAGATGTAAGACTCCGTCGAATAGACTTAAAAATCATTTTAAAAATGCGTAATTACTTTTACGTGCGTAACATCAGTGATCTATATAGATTACCCCCCGATACGCAACTTAATCTTCAGTTGGCATGGGAATGACATGCACTTTTTCGATCTTATGACCATCCATTGTGACCACTTCAAAGATGTGTTCATCCGCTTTGAATTTTTCACCATTGGCTGGTAAACGGCCCAAATGAAATAAGATATATCCGGACAATGTCGAATACTGTTCAGCATCATCCACCAAGTCACGACCCAACAATAAAGACACATGACGAATGTCAGTTGAGCCATCGAGTAACAATGAACCATCATCGAGACTTTCTGCTGCCGTCTCTGGTTCATCTTCATCAGGGAACTCACCAGCAATCGCTTCTAAGACATCAATCGGTGTTGCAATCCCTTCAATTGAACCGTATTCGTTCAACACCAAAGCCATTTGCAACGGTGCTTGACGTAGCTGTTCCATCACCATCAAAACTTGAGCATTTTCATGCACCACCACAGGCTCACGGAGATGTTTTTCGAAATCGAGTACGCCTGTTTCAATATAGTCATTCATGACTTTATGAGTCAGTACCGCACCCGCGATATTGTCTAACTCGCCGTGTGCCACAATCAAACGTGAATGCGTGGTACTGAGTAATTGAGCACGAATCGCCTCAGGCGCTTCATCCAAGTCAATCCATTCTAGTTCAGGACGAGGTGTCATCACTGACTTCACTGGACGTTCAGATAAACCCAGTACCCCTTGTACCATGACACTGTGGTAAACCCCGTTGTCTTCATCAAAGACTTCATCGGCAAAGGCACGTGTTGCAAGCACATCTTCATTTTCATTTTGATTGTCTGCAACATTTCTCCCACCAAGCATACGCATCACCGCTGAGGCTGTGCGATAACGTAAGTCTGTGGTTGTCACCATTTTTTCCTGATTATGACGCATGGTTTGGTTCAAAAACTCAATCAGTACGGAGAAACCAATGGCTGCATATAAGTAGCCTTTTGGAATATGGAAACCAAAGCCTTCGACTAAGAGCGAGAAACCGATCATCATCAAGAAACACAGGCACAGAATCACTACCGTTGGATGACGGTTCACGAAGTTCATCAGAGGCTTAGATGCCCACAGCATGATGCCGACAGCAATAATGACCGCAATCATCATGACTGACAGGTGTTTCACCATCCCGACAGCGGTAATCACGCTGTCGAGCGAGAACACAGCATCGAGCACCACAATCTGCACAATCACCATCCAAAACGTCGCATGCACAGGATTTTCTTCCTTGAGCATCGGCTTGTTTTCAAGACGTTCACGCAGTTCCATGGTGCCTTTAAATAGCAAGAACACCCCACCAAACAGTAAGATTAGGTCTCGACCGGAGAATGGATGGTCGAAAATATGGAACAGTGGATTGGTTAGAGTCACCACCCATGCAATTGAGGCCAGTAAGACCAATCGCATACACAGTGCAAGCAATAAGCCGACAATCCGTGCGGTATTACGCTGTTCTGGCGGTAATTTTTCCGCAAGAATCGCAATAAAAACCAGGTTATCGATACCTAAAACAATCTCAAGCACCACCAGTGTTAATAAACCCACCCATGCAGAAGGATCGGACATCCATTCAAAGATCATGGTTGTATCTCCTGAATGTTATTCACACGTAGATCATGCTGATTTGAAGATGAAATGCATTGGACATGCGCAAACGCTTTTAATGGCGTTCTTTCTAATATTTTGATGTGTGCTGAGTGACAACAACCACTACCCATGACGGTTCTTTAGCTTGAAATGAAGTTTTAAGTATAGCAAGTTAAGGTAAAAATTCACCCTTTTTTACCAAAGTACAATCTCAGTATGGAAGAATTTAAACCCAGTGATGACATTAAATTGTCATATTTAGCTGCCAATGTAGTGTCATAAAAAATAACATGCTAAGGTAAAATTAAAACGTAATGAATAGCGGATTAAAAATGACAGAAAAACGTGGTAATCCTTCTCCTGCTACAACACAACCTTTAATCGCACTGTATTGCGGCTCCCGCTCTGGTAACAATCCAATTTATCAAGAAAAAGCCATCGCATTGGCGCAAGGCTTGGCTGAACATGGTTTTGGTCTGGTCTATGGTGGCGCCAGTATTGGCCTGATGGGTCAAGTCGCTGACGCTGTGGTCGAACATGGCGGCGAAGCCGTTGGTGTGATTCCTGAGTTTATGTTGGATTATGAAATTGCACATAATCATTTGACTGAACTACACGTCGTGCGCAGTATGCATGAGCGTAAAGCCATGATGGCAGAACGTGCCAGTGCCTTTGTTGCCCTGCCCGGTGGTCTTGGCACATTCGAAGAAATTTTAGAAATCGCCACTTGGGGGCAGTTGAATCAACACCAAAAACCGATGATGCTGTATAACGTCAATGGCTTCTATGATGCACTGATTGCACAATTAGACCATGCGGTCGCTGAAGGTTTCTTGCCGCCCCAGCATCGTGCCAAACTGATCGTGTGTAATTCATCGAAGCAAATCTTTAGTGCACTGAAAAATTTAGATTGCCCAAAAAATTTCGTGGTCTAACTGTATTTTAGATGTCAAAAAGGGGAATAAAGTATTCCCCTTTTTTTTATTGCTCGATGTCCTAATTCAAATCGAGATCGTGCCGACTTAACCGGACACCACACGATAGAACCATGGCAAGGTTGTCGCTAAGAAAATACTCATCAATAAACCAAGCATCAATTTCATCGCATCTTTGCTGACATTTCGTGAAGTTCGATATTTATTCACTTCATGTAAATGCATGGACATGGCAAATTCACGTCCTGCGAGTAAACCCAAGAACACCCAAGTGGTACTCATTGGAATATTACTCCACTCTTTGAACACCAATAAAATCAAGGCATACATAAAGTCGATAATGGTTGCCGAGCGGATATCAGCCACACCCGTTTTGGTGTCGATAATGCCCTGAATCGCCCCACCACGTTGGTACAAAATGATCCCAAGCAGTACGATAAACACCACAATTGCAAAAATCAGGAACTCCAGCGGCACCTGACGAGGGACGTAGACAAAAATATTGGCCAAATCCTGAATCAGCCACTGACTCCATAAAAATGCCGTCGAAACCCACTGTAGTCCCACCCAAATATTCGAGGGTGTTTCATCACGTGTTTTACTGAAATAAACCGAGATGCCTTTAATCACAAAACGATAAACAATAATCGCGACAACAAAAGCTACCGCATAACCCATCATGGACTTGGTTAACATCGAGCCAAGACTACTCGGAGAGAAAATCGTTAACACTAAGAATGTGGTGCTGACCGGGATTCCGTAGCGAGTCAAAATGATCAGTAAGATCGGTGGCACAATATAGAGCCACGTGACCCCTTCTGCGGGAAATGGAATCGTTTCTAAACGACCATAAGATGCATCCCCCACACCAGAACTATACCAACCATAAACCAATACAATAGCTAGAATACTGCTGACATAGATCCACAACAGCCACCAAGGGCGATGCGCATTGGATGAAATAAAGGTTCCCAATGTCTGTGGCACATCATTACCGACAATAGAATAGGCCGCGAGACAGAAGCCTATGACCATCAGAATTTCGATTGTCATGAAAACAAAACACCTTTGCCATAAAGAAAAAGCCCTCCAATAAATGAAGGACTTGAACGCATTATGACAGTTTATCTGGCGTTCATACAATTTCGTGCCATGCTTTTCTCGACACTAAAATAAAAACCTCAAATAAAACAAATGCTTTAAACTTTAATTATTTCAATTTAATCTGATAAACCGCCGTGCTACCGCTCACTTCATTTCCAACCACCAACAAAGGTTGAGCATTGGGCGAATCTTTGGCCGCAATAAAAATCAGACCTTCGGGCCCTAAATCGCCTTGTTTAACCACATCAGTGCCGAAACTTGTAGTTTCATGTTTTCATTCGTCTTTTATTAAAATATGACCAATTTATAAACATTAGGTTGCATAGAGATGAAACTTTCATTGCATTTTTCTTGCAATTTTTTGGCTCAATTATGCAAAGCTTTTACTACATCCGAATGGCAATATTCATTTAAACTGTTTAAAAATCTTAGCTTTATTGACTTATGAATAGCACGCCAACGCATCAGGCTTTACAACCCGAATTTAGACTTCTAGTGCTATTGGTCTCTATTGGCTTTTTTATGCAAGGCCTGGATACGACCATCGTCAATACCGCAATCCCAGCGATGGCAAGAAGTTTGGGCGAAGACCCGCTTCAAATGCATAGTGTGGTCGTGGCCTATGTCTTGTCTGTCGCAGCGTGTATTCCCTTAAGTGGTTGGTTGGCCGATCGTTTTGGTGTACGAAATACGTATTTCACAGCCATTATTATTTTTACGTTAGCATCGCTAGGCTGCGGCATGGCAAATAGCCTGAATGAGCTGCTGGTTTATCGGGTAATTCAAGGCATAGGTGGCGCATTACTGCTACCTGTTGGGCGTTTGGCAATGCTCAAAGTGATTCCTCGGACACAGTTTTTATCGGCTATGAGTCTGATGAGCCTTGCCGGTTTGATGGGCCCCTTAATTGGCCCTACCCTTGGCGGTTGGATGGTGGAAGTCGCAACATGGCATTGGATCTTTTTAATAAACATTCCAATGGGGCTGTTAGGGGTTCTTATTACCTTTAAAGCCATGCCCAATGTGACCGAACCGAGCGTACAACGCTTCGACTTTATGGGTTTTTTCTTATTGGTCGTCGCCATGGTGGGTTTATCGTTAGGCATTGAAAACTTTGCCAGCCCGCATCTGCCGCTATGGTGGAGCCTGCTTTTGGTCGCTGCAGGCATCATCGCCAGTTTGATCTATGCCTTTCATGCACATACCCATGCCAATGCGCTGTTTCGCAGTAAATTATTTCAAAATCGGATCTATGCCATTGGCATTATCGGCAACTTCTTTGCCCGCCTTGGCGGCAATGCCATGCCATTTTTGATTCCCTTAATGCTACAAGTGGCTTTTGGCTTTGAGCCCTTTATCACAGGGTTATTGATGATACCGACTGTACTCGGTTCATTGGCATCAAAACCGATTATTCGTCAAATTATTCAACGCTTTGGCTATCGCAAAGTGTTATTGGTAAATACCTTCTTGGTCGGTGCCTGTATTTGCAGTTTTGCACTCTCTACGGCTGAAACCCCCACTTGGTTACGTGCCTTACACTTTTTTATTTTTGGTATTTTAAACTCGCTGCAATTCGTTTCGATGAATACCTTAACCCTCAAAGATTTACCCCAACAAGATGCCAGCAGTGGCAACAGTTTCTTATCGATGATTATGATGGTTTCGATGAGTATCGGTGTGGCTTTGGCAGGGACTTTAGTCAACGTGTTTACGGCCTATTATGGTCCTGCACAAATCGAAACAGCATTCCATAGCACCTTGATTTTACTCGGCTGCATTAACCTGATTACCGCAGCGATTTTTTGGCAGATTCCTAAACATGTGGATGTCTAAACCTGTGTCATCGGGCAAATCTATGACAGATCAGCCCTTAAAGGGTTATGATAAAATGGATACTTGGATACATTTTCATGCCTAAAAAAGCCAAATCACGTACCTCTAAAAGTTCACTCAAAAAATACAGCCCGATTATTGCACTCAGCGCTATCAGCGGCGTCATGGTGGTGGCTGGATTAGGTTATTTAGCCGTGATGCCGCATCGCCCTGCATCTGCAGAAGAATATCCCGTCAAAGGCTTTGATGTTTCCCATCATCAAAAAGATATTCAATGGTCAAAAATTTCACCTAAAAAATACCAATTCGTTTATCTTAAAGCCACAGAGGGTGGTGATTTTAAAGATCGGAAATTTCAAGATAACTGGTTACAAGCACGGGAAAACGGCTTTTTAGTTGGGGCCTATCATTTTTACCGTCTGTGCCGTGATGGCAAGATTCAGGCGGAAAATTTTATTGCTTCCGTGCCGAAAAAAGCCGATGCCCTTCCTCCCGTGATTGATTTGGAATATGACACCAACTGCATTAACACCTACAGCAAAGAGCAGTTACTCAAAGAAATCACTTATATGCATGATCGCTTGCACCACCATTATGGCAAACAACCGATTTTTTATACTTCGAAGTCTTTTTATAATATTGTCTTAGCTGGCGAGTTTAAACAGACGCCGCTGTGGGTCCGCGAATATAAAGGCCCACCCGATCTAAAAAACAATCCGAAATGGCTGATTTGGCAACATACCAATCAAGGACAAATTCAAGGTATCTCGACCACTGTCGATTTAAATGTATTTTCAGGTGATGCCAAGGCATGGACTGATTTTTTAGACAAAAATGGCGTTTCCCCGATCAAACCCCGTTGATTTATTCACCGACTCAGGACAACATCGAAGCAAATAATCCATGAAAACTGAGTCGCAGGATGCGTATTTTAAAAACTTTTCTTATTATATTTTCAGTCTTTATAATCCTCGCCATCGGGATATTGGCTTATTTGATCCAACCTTCAGGGACCTTGGCAGCGTTTAAAACATGGCATTATCAACATCCCACACAAATCACTACAGATACTCACTCAGCGGCGCCCTATCACGTAAAGTTCTTTGGCGTTTCGACCTTACTGTTTGACGATGGTCAAGAGCAAATCCTCATCGATGGCTTCTTTAGTCGACCATCGCTCAGTCGGACCATATTCACTCAGATTCAAAGTGATCGACCTTTATTACACAGCTATATCGACCAATACGACTTAAAACGCACACGTGCTATTTTCGTAACTCATTCACATTATGATCATGCGCTTGATATTCCAATGTTGGCCCACCAGCTCCCCAAGGCCATGATTGTCGGCTCTAAAAGTACCTTAAATATCGCACGGGCGATGCCAATCGCTGAATCACAATTGCACGAAGTTCAAGCTTGGCAACCGATGCAAATCGGTAAATTCACCATTACTGCAATCCCCTCGCAACATACTCCGCCAACGGCCGTTAATGATGATTTGGGGGAAGAAATTTCGCAGCCATTGCAACTCCCTGCACATTTTAATCAGTTTAAAGAAGGTGGATCATATGACTATCTCATCCAACATGGGCCACATTACAGTTTAGTCAAAGCCAGTACAGGTGCTGTGCCCAAACAGTTGCAAAAACTAAAAGTCGATACCTTATTTTTAGGCATCGCTCAGCTTTCCAAGCAAACGGCAGCGTTTCAACAGCAATATTTCAAAGAAACCTTAGCGACTCTTCAACCCAGCACCGTGATTCCAATTCACTGGGATAATTTTTTCAAACCACTGAATCCAGAGCTCGAATTTTTACCTCGCTTTGCCGATGACACCCCTCAAAGCCTAAATCTATTGATACAGTCGGCAGCAGCTCAAAACACCAAGGTGGTTTTACTCAGTCAACCTGTGTCGTTCGAGTTAAAAAATTGAGGAAAGCGCTGGATTGACTGTGCGATACTGAAATTCAATTTTTAGGCACTGATTTATCTAGGCATGAGGAAAATCATACATATCGACATGGATGCATTCTTTGCATCAGTAGAGCTGCGGGAACGCCCCGAACTCAAACAGCTTCCTGTTGTTGTGTCTTCACATCACCCTCGTGCGGTCATCTGTGCCGCGTCCTATCTTGCACGTGAATTTGGTTTACGTTCTGCGATGTCGATGGCACAGGCCCGTAAACTCTGCCCACAAGTCGTGGTGATCGAACCTAATTTTGAAAAATATCGTGCCGTTTCGGCGCAAATTCATGCCATTTTTCAACGCTATACCTCGCTGATTGAACCACTATCTTTAGACGAAGCTTATTTGGATGTCACAGAAAATTTACAACACATTCCGAGTGCCACTGAAGTCGCTATGCGAATTCAGGCAGAGATTTTACAAAGCACTGGTTTAACTGCCTCTGCAGGTGTCGCGCCCAATAAATTTTTGGCTAAAGTCGCTTCTGATTGGAACAAACCCAATGGCATTTGTATTATCAAACCATCACAAGTTCTGCATTTCATCCATGACTTGGCACTGAAAAAAATTCCTGGTGTGGGAAAAGTGACTCAAGAAAAATTAAAAGCCATGCAACTCAATACATTAGGTGATTTACAACAAATTGAAGAAGCCGTTCTGATTCATCATTTCGGTAAATATGGACGACAACTCTATCTGTATGCACAAGGCATTGATGAACGACCGGTCCAATCTAGCCGTGAACGTCAACAGATTTCCAAAGAAACCACTTTTGATGATGATCTCACATTGAGCCAATGTCAGCCCTATTGGCCCAAACTGATTGACCAAGTCTGGTCTAGTTTAGAAAAAAAGCAGTTAAGCGCGCGCGGTGTATCGGCCAAATTAAAACTCAAAAATTTCCAAGTGCTACAGCACAGTAAGAGTTTTAAAACATCGCTGAATAATCGTGAAGACCTTGCGCAGGTGTTACAGCAATTACTGCATGAAATGCATATTTCTGAGGAAGATCAATTTCGCCTGATTGGCATAGGGGCCTATCAATTAAGTGCGCAAAACAAAGAAGCACAACTTTCGCTGCTCTAAAAACTTCAAGAAGATCGTATTTGCTTAAGATTTAGGCAGAAGAACAAAATTAAAGCAATTTGCTATTCACAAAGCCTAAAATTAGAGTACTCTATCAGCGCACTACATTATCCGTGTATGCGCTGAGATGCTGAAAATCACCTTTACTTTCAGCATGCTGTCCTGTGATTGGTGTGACGATCAAATCCGAATATTACAGGGCAACTCTGTTGTCAATCATGAAATACCCCGCTGTATGCCTTCTGCAAAAACTGCTCCAAATCCTCAAAATATTTCACAAAATCAAGAACAACGTGCTCGTAAAGCCGCATTAAGTAGCTTCATTGGTGCCGTAGTCGATTGGTACGATTTTTTACTTTATGGCATTGTTGCCGCACTCATTTTCAAAGATCAGTTTTTCCCTAGTATTGGCAACAATATGGGCACGCTTGCTGCTTTAGCCACATTTGGCGTCGGCTTCCTGTTCCGTCCATTAGGCGGCATTGTGTTTGGACATTTTGGTGACAAGCTGGGTCGTAAGAAAATGTTGGTGCTCACCGTCATCCTGATGGGCATTTCTACTGTCGGCATTGGTTTACTGCCCAATTTTTCGGCCATCGGTTGGTGGGCCCCGATCCTGCTTGTGACACTTCGAGCAATACAGGGTTTTGCGGTCGGTGGTGAATGGGGCGGCGCTGCTCTGATGGCCGTGGAAAATGCCCCGAAAGGCAAAAAAGCCTTTTACAGCAGTGGTGTACAAATTGGCTATGGCGTCGGACTTGTTCTTGCAACAGGCGCTGTGTCGTTGATTATTGCCACTTTGGGCGAAGATGCTTTTGCTGATTGGGCATGGCGAATTCCCTTTATTGCCAGTATTGTCTTGCTGGCTATCGCGATGTGGATTCGACGTGATCAAGACGAATCACAAGAATTCATCGACAATGTGGTCAAAGCTCGACAAACGCCGCAAAAATTACCGATTCTGCAAGCGATTAGCCAACACCCCAAAGCCTTTTTTTACATTATTGCGCTGCGCCTGACCGAGTTACTCACCATGTATTTGGTGACGAACTTTGCACTGAATTATTCCACCTCTCAATTGGGTATGGACAAGCAGTTCTTCCTCAATATCACCTTAATGGTTGGTGCAATTAGCTGCTTCAGCATTCCCCTCTTTGCGTGGCTAGCAGATCGATTTGATCATCGTAAGATGTGTGTGCTGGGTGGCTTAATTGGTGCGCTTTCTGCCTTTCCATTCTTCATGGCCCTTGATGCTCAAAATACTTGGCTGATTATTGTCGGTGCAATTTTCCTTGCCAATATTGCCCATGATATGGTGGTGAGTGTACACCAGCCGATTTTTACCTCCTTGTTTGGTACCGCCTATCGCTACAGTGGCGCAGGTGTCGGCTATCAAGTGGCCAGTATTATCGGTGGTGGCTTTACCCCAATGATTGCAGCAGCTTTGGTGATTTGGGGTGATGGTTCATGGCATTATGTGGCAATTTACCTTGCTGTCGGCTGTTTATTGACGGCCTTAGTTGCAGCTACAATGCCTAAAACTCAAGATTAAGTGACCTTTTTGCTTTCAGGATATTCCGCATGACCATCCAACGCCTGCATGTTTCAAAACGCTTCTCCGAAATCGCTATTTCCGGTCAATTGATCCATTTAGCAGGTCAATTGGCAACAGACCTTGATTTAGACATCAAAGGACAAACACAGCAAACATTTGAGATCATTGATCAATTTCTTGCAGATGCCGGTACAGATAAAAGCCAGATTATGTCAGTGACCATTTATCTGAAAGATATTGAACAGGATTATGCCGCATTCAATGAGGTATGGGATGCGTGGGTGTCAGACATTGAAGCATTACCCAGAACTTGTGTTGAAGCCAAATTATACGACCCGCGTGTACGGGTAGAATTAACCGTCGTAGCCGTTAAGCCTGAATAATCATTAAGCCTAAATAACCATTAAAAAAAAGCATGTCTAAAGACACGCTTTTTTTTGCAAAAGGCTTTGCTCTTTGAATCCCTAAGATCCAATAATTTTGATCTTTTTACGTTCCAAATCTGAATATAAATGATATTTTTTCAAATCATTAACCGGTACAAATGGCGCTTGTACACGCTGCTCATTCAAGAAATCTTCGCGTAATTGAACGTACTCAGGCACATCATCATAACGAATGACACGATAGCCTGCCAAAGCGAGCAAAGCATCTTGATATTGCGACTGCTGCATCCGTTTGAGTACCATTGGATCATCTAAAGCGACGATCGCTAAGATTTGGTGCTGTTCATCGAGGACGACAAAGTCCGCCACCATATTTCGATACTTGTTCCGCGTCCGATAATATTTCGTGGTCAACAGTGCATCAAAAGACACATGCGCAAGGATTGTATGCTTAGGCAAAATTTCTTTTAAACGCGTGTAGGTTAATTGCTCATTAATGTTGAAAATAGCACGTTGTTTCAATGCGCTATCTTGTTGCTTAGAATCACCTTCTAAACTTTTCCAAGCCATTATGAGCACACAGAAGAGTAAAATACTCCCTATTACTATGTATATAGTCATCTCATAATCCTTTATATTTCTTATATTTTTGGTTTTTGACATACTTCTTATGAATACGAAGTATACAACCAGTATTATTTTTTTAATTTCCTATTAAAAAAAATAACTCTAACTTTCACACAATACGTATTTAAACTGACAAAAAGTTGCAAACTTAAAGCGTCAAACATCACATGCCACTTCGTTCAGAGTAATAGCATCCATTGCTATATACAGATACTTTAGATCATTCGCTAAAACGACAGCAAGTGCATTTCCTCTCACTGTCAGACTATTCCGATAAGCTGTCAAATTTTGCTCGTATTTCATTGAGATAACCGACACACATATGGCATTGAGCTTGTAACAGCATATAAAAATGCAAATTGTCTGATGCTGCCGAGCATAACACCCATAAAAAAAGACACCGAAGTGTCTTTTTTTATCTATCCATTTTAAGCGCGTGATTTAGACTTCGATTTTCCTTTGGGTTTCGAACCGCCAAAAGGTTTTTTCGCTTCACCCGTTTCACGCGGCGGCAGACCAGTATGCTGCGTCAAAATTTGACCACGCTCAGGACGCTTCTTGGTATTTGAAGGACGCGATTGAGCAGCCTTCGTCCGATTACCTTGTTCGCCTGTACGTTTTTGTGAATCACCCGCAATGCTTGAGTTCTTTTTACGTGCAGATTGGTATTGGCCCTCAGCACTACCCGCAGGCTGATACGTCGGAATCAAATGCTGTTTTGAGTTCCCGATCAGATCCTGACGCCCCATTTCTTTGAGCGCTTCACGTAGCAATGGCCAGTTGTTTGGATCATGGTAACGTAAGAAGGCTTTATGCAAACGGCGGCGTTTTTCACCTTTCACGATATCGACATTTTCGGTATAACGCGCCACTTTAGCCAGCGGGTTTTTACCGGTGTAATACATGGTCGTTGCAGTCGCCATTGGTGATGGATAGAAGGTTTGCACCTGATCGGCACGGAAACCATTCTTCTTCAGCCAAATCGCTAAGTTCATCATGTCATAGTCCGTCGTACCCGGATGCGCTGCAATAAAGTAAGGAATGAGATACTGCTCTTTCCCTGCTTCCTTACTGAAACGATCAAACATTTGTTTGAAACGGTCATAGGTCCCGATCCCCGGTTTCATCATCTTCGATAATGGACCTTTTTCGGTATGTTCAGGCGCAATCTTCAAGTAACCGCCGACGTGATGTGTCACCAATTCTTTGACATATTCTGGGTTTAACACCGCAAGGTCATAGCGTAAACCAGAACCGATCAGAATCTTTTTAATCCCCGGCAATGAACGTGCTTTACGGTATAACTGCGTTAAAGGTGCATGATCGGTATGTAAGTTTTGACATACACCCGGGAATACACACGACGGCTTACGGCAGTTCTTTTCAATCTCAGGATCTTTACATGCCAAACGGTACATATTGGCCGTTGGGCCGCCTAAGTCAGAAATGATCCCAGTAAATCCCGGTGCGGTATCACGAATTTTTTCAACTTCACGCAAAATCGATTCTTCAGAACGGTTTTGGATGATACGCCCTTCATGCTCTGTAATTGAGCAGAAGGTACAGCCGCCAAAACAGCCACGCATAATGTTCACAGAGAACTTAATCATGTCAAAGGCAGGAAAACGCGCTTCACCATAAGCTGGATGCGGCAGACGCGCATACGGCAAGTCAAACACATAATCCATTTCTTCTGTTGTCAATGGAATCGGCGGCGCATTCAGCCAAACATCACGCTCACCATGCTTTTGCACCATCGCGCGCGCATTGCCCGGATTGGTTTCCAAATGCAAAATACGGTTGGCATGTGCATACAGTACAGGATCATTCGCCACATCTTCATAGGCAGGTAAACGAATCACCGCCAATTCACGCGGCGGCAATTTATGCTTAATGGCTTTTGATGCAGGCTGCAGCTGCACGATTTGCGTGTCGGCGTCTAAATTATCACCTTCACGAACAATCGGATTTGCTACCGCTTCTTTTTGGAAGCCTTGATATTGCGTAACGCTGTCTTTGCCTTTTTCGATTTCACAGCCTTCAAGGTCTTCGGTCATCACATAAGGGTTAATGATCGGATCGACACGGCCAATCGCATCGACATCATTCGATGCAATTTCAACAAACTTCGCTTTTGAAGCCCGGTTATTTTTATTCACAATAAATGCCGTACCGCGGACATCCGTAATCTCTTGGATTTTTTCACCGCGGGCCAAACGATGCATGATTTCCGTGATTGAACGTTCACCATTACCATACATCAATAGATCGGCTTTCGAGTCCATCAATACTGAACGGCGGACTTTGTCTGACCAATAATCATAATGTGCAATACGTCGCAGCGAGGCTTCAATACCGCCCAATAATACAGGCACATCTGGATAAGCTTCACGCACACGCTGGCAATAGACTGTTGCTGCACGGTCTGGACGTTTATTCGGTTGATTATCCGGAGAATATGCATCATCCGAACGGATTTTACGGTCTGCCGTATAACGGTTGATCATCGAATCCATGTTGCCGGCAGTCACGCCCCAAGCAATATTTGGTTTACCCAATACACGGAATGCTTCTACACTAGTCCAGTCTGGCTGAGCAATAATCCCGACACGGAAACCTTGCGCTTCAAGGGTACGGCCAATGATCCCTGAACAAAATGATGGATGATCGATATACGCATCACCACAAACCAAAATAAAGTCGCAGCTGTCCCAACCGAGTTGATCCATTTCTTCGCGTGACATCGGCAAAAATGGCGCAGGGTCAAAACAAGACGCCCAATATTTGTCGTAATCAAACAACGCTTTTGGCGCAGTCTGCATAGTATAAGCAGTAGACATGGCTAGCAATTCTCGGCTGGCAGATGGAATGATCTGAAAAAAGATCAAAGAAGATGAAAGCCGATCATTTTACCATGAATTCCAATCATCATGCTTGATTATAATTTATACAACAGCTACAGAATCATTGAATTGTTTTATATAGACATCACATTTAACAGCGCTATTGCACGACTTTAAAACTACATATATAAATCATTTTGATCAGGGAATCAGTTTCAATAAACCTAGAATGTGCTATGAGTTATCGCATTTTTATTCAACATTAAAGCCTGCGCCTGTTGAAATTGAATGTGCATTTCAGGTAAATATTTTTCAATATAAATCTTACGCTTATCTATACTGTCTTGAGTCATCAATGGTTTTACATCAAGCATTTGACGGCGTGCCGTTTCCTGCTGATATTTTTGCCAAAAACTCAATGCTGCATTTGGATCAAAGCCAGCTTTCGACATCAGATCAAGTGCAAGGACATCTGCTTCTAGTTCAAATTTTGAAACTTTAGGCAAAAAAACAGCTTGCCCAGTCACACTACTGGCCGCAGTAGCAAGCGTACCGATACCCGCAGTTGAAGAAATCATCGCCACCTGACTAGCAAACAGCAAGGAAATCTTCTCACGATGATGATCACGCAATGCATGTGCCATTTCATGCGCCATCACAAATGCCAATTCATCTTCAGTCAGCTTTAAACTCCAGTACAAACCCGTATTAATGACAATTTTCCCACTTGGAAAACCATGTGCATTTAAATCTTTATTTAGATTCCCACTGACTTGCCAATCCCATTGACTCGAACCATGGCGGTAAAACTCCGCATTTTGCTTGAGTTTATTTAAAACTTGATCCAATTTCGGATCAATGATCAAAAGTTGCTTGTCTTTCGCCTGATGAATAAATTGTTGATAGGTTCTATCTGCCTGTTTAGTTAATAACTTTTGAGGAACGATAAAAAACTGTTTTCGCTCTGCGCCTGCTGTCCCTAAATTCGTGGTACTTGTACAAGCTGAGATTAAGATAAAAACCAAAGCCATCATTAAAATAGTTATATTTTTCATAATCGCCTTCAGTTTAAAACTAATGATGATCTATTTATAATTCCAACTAAAAATAAATGCAAAAACATTCAGAAAATACACATAAACATTAAATATCAATGACTTAAAAATATAATAAATTTTAAAAATGATAACCAAAAATATTTTATTTATTATATTGTGATGCGTTTCATTATTATGAGGCACCTTTTAAAAGGCATATTAGACCAAAGTTGTATAATCATAAAAATAGTAAATTCCGCCATTTTTATAGCGTTATTTATATTAAAAAATAGATGTAAAACGAATATTAAATAATAGCTTATTCACATATTTCTATTTTAATTTATTCAATTGTATTGCTAAAAATAAACCGATCATCAAGATAACAGCAATAAAGCTCGTCAACCCAATCCAACCAGACATCTCCCAAACCAAACCACTACTACTACCCAAAATACTAGAACCTAAGTAGTAGCAAAATAAATACAGAGATGAACCTACGGCACGGTACTGCAGGGATTGAACCGAAATCCAACTACTTGCCGTGGAATGTGCTGCAAAAAAAGCAAAAGTGAATACAATCAGCCCCAAAATGACTGACCAAAATGCCGGAATGAGCATGATCAACAGCCCCAACAACATCATGATCAGCATCGAAGGTAAAACTTTTGCCCGGCCAAAGCGTTTCCCCCAACTTGCAGCCCGAGGTGAACTATATATTCCTGCCAAATATGCTATGGAGATTAGTCCAATCCATGTTTGAGAAAGTTGATAAGGTTCTTCTAATAGGTGGTAGCTCATATAGTTAAATATAGAGACAAAACATCCCATGAGGATAAAGCCTTGAAGGAATAAAATTCTCAGCTTTGGATCTGCTAAATTTTTAACGAAAGATTCATAAAATCGGTTGAAACGAATGGGATAAGCTTGAAAATGTTGAGATGCCGGAAGTAATAAAAAGAACGCTGTGGCTATACATAGGTTAATGATACCGATAATCATCATGGCATTTTGCCAACTAATATAGTCAATCAATACCCCTGCAATGAGACGACCACCCATTCCGCCAATAGCGGTACCTGAAATATACAGGCCCATTGCAAAGCCTATATCTTTTTGCGCAATTTCTTCACCTATATAAGTCATTGCAACTGCAGCAACGCCACTCACACTTAATCCGATCAGCACGCGATTCAATAAAAATATTTCCCAAAGCGGAAATATGGAACTGATAATTGAAAGTGACGCCGCCAAAAATAAAGCAGTGACCATCACAGGCTTGCGGCCGAATCGATCTGAAATCAAACCGGTGAAAAGCAGCCCTATTGCTAAGGCAATGGTAGAAAAAGATAAAGGAAAACTGCTATGTGTCGGACTGACATGAAAATAATCCGCAAGGATGGGCATCATCGGTTGTACACAATACAACGATGAAAAAATTGCGAAGCCTGCTAAAAATAAGGAGAATAAAATGGCAAGAAATGACCGTGTGCCATATTCAATATAAGGAGAATTTGAAGCTAAATCAGACATAAGCTTTCCATCAATGACATGGATAGTATACGCCTTTCAGCCTTTAATTTAAAAATCACATAAAAATGAATGAAGCTTTTCTTCTATATTTCTACTTTATCTTTTCCTCTTTTTCTTCCCTTTTCATCACACATAAAAAAACACCCCCTGAGATATCAGGGGGTGTTTCGAATAATGAGCTGGCGATGACTTACTCTCACATGGGTAACCCCACACTACCATCAGCGCTAAGAGGTTTCACTTCTGAGTTCGGGAAGGGATCAGGTGGTTCACTCTTGCTATT
>NZ_VPDC01000060.1:0-2484 GCF_013417875.1 Acinetobacter sp. YH12219 | reverse complement strand
TCATTCGAGTCTAGACAAAATGACACCAAATGAGTTTTACTATGATCAGCTACCCCAACAAAACAAGGTGGCTTAACTAGAGCGGAATATCACTTATAAATACGCTTTTAGTTGTTCAAACAAGTGGGACCACCTCTATATCTCGATAGGTATAGTAGAGTGATATCTCGATAGGTATAGTGTTTT
Source organism: Acinetobacter sp. YH12219 (assembly GCF_013417875.1). Lineage (NCBI taxonomy): Bacteria > Pseudomonadati > Pseudomonadota > Gammaproteobacteria > Moraxellales > Moraxellaceae > Acinetobacter > Acinetobacter sp. YH12219. The sequence goes on along the minus strand of NZ_VPDC01000060.1, from coordinate 2,298 downwards.
GCAGTTTAGAGGAGATATCGCGATGCATACGCGGAAGGCAATAACGGAGGCGCTTCAAAAACTCGGAGTCCAAACCGGTGACCTCTTGATGGTGCATGCCTCACTTAAAGCGATTGGTCCGGTCGAAGGAGGAGCGGAGACGGTCGTTGCCGCGTTACGCTCCGCGGTTGGGCCGACTGGCACTGTGATGGGATACGCGTCGTGGGACCGATCACCCTACGAGGAGACTCTGAATGGCGCTCGGCTGGATGACGAAGCCCGCCGTACCTGGCTGCCGTTCGATCCCGCAACAGCCGGGACTTACCGTGGGTTCGGCCTGCTGAATCAATTTCTGGTTCAAGCCCCCGGCGCGCGGCGCAGCGCGCACCCCGATGCATCGATGGTCGCGGTTGGTCCGCTGGCTGAAACGCTGACGGAGCCTCACGAACTCGGTCACGCCTTGGGGGAAGGATCGCCCGTCGAGCGGTTCGTTCGCCTTGGCGGGAAGGCCCTGCTGTTGGGTGCGCCGCTAAACTCCGTTACCGCATTGCACTACGCCGAGGCGGTTGCCGATATCCCCAACAAACGGTGGGTGACGTATGAGATGCCGATGCTTGGAAGAGACGGTGAAGTCGCCTGGAAAACGGCATCGGATTACGATTCAAACGGCATTCTCGATTGCTTTGCTATCGAAGGAAAGCCGGATGCGGTTGAAACTATAGCAAATGCTTACGTGAAGCTCGGTCGCCATCGAGAAGGTGTCGTGGGCTTTGCTCAGTGCTACCTGTTCGACGCGCAGGACATCGTGACGTTCGGCGTCACCTATCTTGAGAAGCATTTCGGAACCACTCCGATCGTGCCTCCGCACGAGGCCGTCGAGCGCTCTTGCGAGCCTTCAGGTTAGAGGCCGTCGACAATGATAATCTGGATCAACGGACCTTTCGGCGCCGGAAAGACGACGCTCGCTAAGCGGCTGCGCGATCGGCGTTCCAAATCGCTGATCTTTGACCCCGAGGAAATCGGGTTCGTGGTGAAAGAAACGGTCCCCATGCCAGCGAGCGGAGACTATCAGGATCTCCCCTTGTGGAGGGGACTTACGATCGCGGCGGTCAGGGAGATTCGAAGGAATTACTCGCAGGACATCATCATCCCAATGACGCTCGTGCACCCGGACTATCTGACTGAGATACTCGACGGGGTAAGGCGGATCGACGATCAGCTGCTGCACATCTTTCTGACGCTCAACGAGGACCTATTGCGTCACCGGATCGCGAACCAGACCATGCATCCTGACCCGAATCGAAATGCGGAGATTCGAGAGTGGCGATTAGCGAATGTCGCCCGATGCTTGGCCGCAAGGGAACGGCTTCCATGCACAACCCGTGTTCTCGATAGTGGTGCACACACCAGCGATGAACTCGCAGCGATGGTGCTCGACGGAATCGATGGGCGCACCTGATCGCCTTCGACGCCTGCGCAAAGCGTAGCGCGAGGGTGGCGGGCTCACGACCAAACGCCCAGAGGTCGATCATCGCAGGGATGTTTGGCTTTGTGGTGCGGACGACGGGACTCGAACCCGTACTCTCACAGAGAAGCAGATTTTCGTACCACCTCGACTTTCGCCGCCGTCTGATGACGTTCGTGGTCTGGACTGTCCCTTCGCCATTGCCCGAAGGCTTTAGGCGCCGCCCGTCCAGTCTCTACACCTTCCCCCGAAGGGGCTTGGCTCGGGATTGGCTTAGGGTATTGCCCGTTAGCGTTCCCCGACTTTGAGCGGTTCTACTCCGCGGATTTCCCCGCGGGCACTCCAATTTTAAAGTCTGCTGCGTCTACCGATTTCGCCACGTCCGCCTTTTTTCGCCGTTCCTAGCGCTCGTGCGATGCACCTATGTTGCACCTAGCGCCGAATCGTTCTTCGTCATCCTGAAAAACCACGTCTCCTAAAGCCTTGCATAGCTTATCTTTTCTCCACCACGAACTTTTTTGGGCACTGTTGCAAATAGTCGGTGGTGATAAACTTATCATCACCATCAAAGGTATTGAGGTGATGCGTGCACTACGCAAAGGCCAGGCCTCAGCATTTTATTATGGTGATCCCCTGGGCGAAATGCGCCTGGTAAGCAGAGTTTTTGAAACGTAAGGCCTTTGAATAAGACAAAAGGCTGCCTCATCGCTAACTTTGCAACAGTGCCAAATTTCCTTAAACTCTTCTTTTTTCCCAAAACCAATTAAACGCTGAATCGCCATTTGAACATAGTCTAAACCATAGCGAAATAAACTCATTGAGAGTCGTCCATGCTTCTTTATTTTTATCGCTTT
>NZ_VPDC01000059.1:0-2513 GCF_013417875.1 Acinetobacter sp. YH12219 | reverse complement strand
CCTTCAAAATTCTTGCTGAGCGATATCGCAATCGAGGCAAAAGACTAGCATTAAGATTCAATCTAATTGCTGGAATTTATAACTTGGAGCTGAGTGAAAAATGACTTATGAAAGAAATCTAATATTAAGAAATAAGTGATATTGAATTCACGGATTAGTTATGAACTTTAGATTATATTTTTTACCTTTAGTTATAGTATTTTTTTTAAGCTCTTGTTCATCAAGCTCATCTGAACCATTAATTTTATCCGAACAGCAAGAAAAAAATATTTTGAATGAGTATAAAGGTCTGCTTGAAAAGAAAAAGTATGAAAAAGCATATAAAAAATTATTAACTTTAGAAAACGTAAATAATATTAGTAGTTATGCTAAAAATGAGCTTGGGAATTTTTATGAGAATGGAATTTATGTCGATAAAAATTTAGATTCTGCATTAAAATATTATGCTGAAGCTGGAAATGAAAATTATATTCCAGCTATTTATAATGTAGGAAGAGTTCGATTAGAGCAAGGATATTATACAGAAGCAGCATCAATTTTTAAGGAGATTGAAAATGATAATTTCGCGCTAGCCTTTAATTTAATAGGTGTGATGTATAATTATGGCTATGGTTATGATGTAGATTTAGAAAAGGCACTGAAATATTATAAGAAGGCTGCTTTGCTAGGTAATCCAGATGCGCAGTTTAATATTGGGCAAATGTATTTTGAAGGAATAGGGGTTAATAAGGATTTTAAGGAGGCTTTCAAGTGGTACACTTTATCGGCAAATCAAAATTATTCTCTAGCGGAGATCCAATTAGCAACATTATATTTTAAAGGGTATGGTGTGGGAGCTAATATTAATACAGCTATTGAAATAATAAAACCATTAGCAATAAATGGGAACCCTGATGCTATTTACAACTTAAGACTTTATTATAAAAAACTAAATAATTCAAAAGATTATGAATACTGGGATAAAGTATGTAAAAAAAACCATGATTGTGATATTTGACTTTAAATTTTTTTAAAATGGCGGATTCAAGCAGCAAGTGCAACAGTATAAAAACCAGCCATAACTTCACTCGGTGTATACCAACCTAGTGTTTTTCTAGGACGATGGTTGAGTGCAAATTCTATCTGCTCTATTTGTTCGTTTGACACGTCATCAAACGATGATGATTTGGGCAGATATTGACGGATTAAACCATTCGTATTTTCATTTCTAGCTCGCTGAATAGACTTGTAAGGGTCAGCGAAATACGCCTCTATGCCGGTATCAGTAATTCTTTTGTGTTCGGAAAATTCTTTGCCATTATCAAATGTCACGCTATAAGCATGGCTCATTCGTAAACGATCTAATGCATAAGTAATCGTTTGAGGGGATGCTCTCGTTGGCCCTAAATGAACAATATGTACGTACAGGCTCTTTCGATCAACGAGAGTTAATAAAGCACCTTTATGATGCTTACCAATCACCGTGTCACCTTCGAAATCTCCTAAACGTTGTCGTTATCAATGACCTCATCTCGGCAATGAATACTTGTTTTATCAATGATTTGACCCCTACGATCCGTGTTTTTGTAACCTCGTTTTCGATATTTCTTCTGATGCCTTAAGTGTAGATGGAGTTTACCGCCTTTTGATTTATCTTGATAAATGTACTGGTAAATCCATTCATGTGAAGGTGCATCCAGCCAACTGCGTTGTGTTAAAGCACCTGAAATTTGTTCTGGTGACCAGTCCAAGCCAATCAAATAATCAATATACGCGAAGGCAAATGCTGTCATTGATGATGAAGGACGGTACCGTCTTTGACTTGCAAATTTAGCTGCCTGTTGAGCCCTATATCCACGTTGCCCAGTATTTCTTTTTAATTCACGGTAGATGGTTGATCGTGAACGCCCTAGCTCCCGAGCAAGGGTAGTGATTGAACTTTTACTTTTCAAAGTAGCATAAATTTCGTATCTTTCATCTTGAGAAAGTTGGGTGTATTTCTTCATTGTGTGCTTTCCAATTGCGAGTTGAAAAAGTCTAATGATTCTATGAATACATCTAACTTTTTCAACTAACTACAAATGTGTCGCACTTGGGATTTGAATCTGCGATGAATAATGACTTAAACTTTGAAAATATGTGCCTTTTTTCTTTCCACCATAGCTTCGCTTTTGTTTTTAGGCTTTTATATTTGAATTCCGATGGTATCTACGATCACCACATTCTAGTCTATGTCTTCACCTTAAATACAGCGTGATGCGCTATCTTTGGTTTATTGGATTGGTGTTATTGATTGTATGGGTTTATCGCGTCATCGTGGAGAAAAAAGCCGATCAAGTCGAAGATTTTTTAAATCGTAGAAAGCGAAAATAATGCTATTCAGTAGCATAAAAAGGGAGCGTGACGCCACTGCTGTCCCATAGTTTGACTTAAATAAAAAACCTGAGTCCAAAATAGTTAAAATGTAAGTGCTAACAAAGACTTCAACTATAAAGGATTCAGGTTTTGTCACATCAGAATACCGTATTTCATCA
>NZ_VPDC01000058.1:0-2664 GCF_013417875.1 Acinetobacter sp. YH12219 | reverse complement strand
CTTCAAAATTCTTGCTGAGCGATATCGCAATCGAGGCAAAAGACTAGCATTAAGATTCAATCTAATTGCTGGAATTTATAACTTGGAGCTGAGTGAAAAATGACTTATGAAAGAAATCTAATAATTAATTTTAATTTCTCTAGGGTTTTCCATATTACAAAGCTTACTTACAACTTCATCTCCTCCACCGTACATTGTAATTTCCTTATTTTCGATCAGAAAATGGCTTTGTTGCATAAATATGTAAGCATCTGATTTAAATAAATTTAATTTTGGATCAAAAAATAATCAAAACTTTTAAAATCATATAGTTATGAAATCTTTGTGCAACAAAGCCCACCTATATTTAAGTATTATTTTTTTAAAACAAGTAATTTAATTTCACCAAAAATTTAAAATGATAGCTTTAAACCCAATATCTTTATTTAATAAACTTATAAGTCTATAAAATATTGAGTTTTCTTGAGACAACAAACCCGCTTAGGCGGGTTAATTTTAAATTATTATAAAAAAATCAACTACCTTCTTATTTCAAACGCTTGAAAGTTATTAGGATGCTTCTGTTTTCTATATTGTTCAGATTTTACAATAAATATAACATCAAACAATCCCTCATAAGAATATATATACCTATAATTACTTAATCTTGAGTCAAAATCAATTTTCTTAAAATTTAAAGAACTATTATTTTCAAAAAAATTATCATTAAAATTTGGGATAAATTTAGTATAAAATACATTTTTACTATGTAATTTAATAACACTCCATTCAGAATCACCAACATTTTTAATTAAATTAACTTGCAAGTCTGGAAAGTTCGGGATATTAAAATATACTCCTTGCTCCTTCTTAAAGTTATTATTTTTGTGGGCTAAAATTTCTAACTTACCAAGCATTAAATCTGATTTATTAAAATCTCCATTTTTTACACAAAAAATAATTCTTTCAATTAATAATTGGTAATTAATATTATTTTTTGAAATAAATTCATTATTCATATTCAATCCATTTATCGACTTATCATTAACACTATTATTTGCATAACAGCCGAAAAAACTAGTACTTACCCATACGATTACTAGTAAAAAAATACGCATTCCATATCCCTTACAAGTATGATTTGAAATTAATTTTCGTAATAGCCATTCTCAAACAAAGGATCAAGTTGACCATTTTCCAACTTCCACGATGATACACTGAAATCATGCTCACCATCAGCATCAAATAAATCGACACCTTTACCATCCTCGGGATATTCAGGATAAATGTAAGCATTATCTCCATATTTTTTATAAAATTGACTACACCACATATATGGATTTACCACCCTAAAAGGGGGAATTTTTCCATCAATTTCAATGTATCCTTTTCCATTTGGCAAGTCATCAATGACATCATCTAAAATATCTTCTGCTTCTTCAGCACAGGTATCATTCAAAATTACATTATAAGGTTTTCCTTTAAGTACTGCCGCTTCAACTTTTGCTACTTTTTGTTTAATTTTATGAAATTTTTTTTCCGTGATATTTATTTTAAATATTTGAACAACTTCATAAATTAAATAAGAAGTTGTACTTGGCCTTTTATTTACGTATCCATTTGCATAAATTTTTTCATTTCCGTCTATCTCTTCTTCACCTTTTTTATATTCTATATCTCCCAACTCTTCTGTTGGGCCAAAACTAAAAAAGGCCTCCACAACATTATTTTTGGTTATGTAAAAGAAAGCATGGCCATAATCACTACCCTCCCCTTGCAAAATTTGAACTTTTTCAACTTTATTTTTTAAAATACCTACTTTGCGTTCAACAAAAGCTGTTTCTGCTAAATTTGCTTCAAATCCAACCAACAAAGAATAATTATCAATTTTAATTTCAGTTTCAGGCTTTCCTTCTTGTGTATCAACCATTTGACTCATTTAATTATTATCCTTTAAAAAATCTTCAGCATCTTGACCAACCAAAATTCTTAATTTTTCCTTCTGCTGAGTAAAAATACGTTTTGTCATTGCGTTAATGTCACTTATTCCAGCCAAGTATTCTCCATTTGGTTTTACAATCACATATTTTTCATTTGGCATTATTTTTTGAGTATGATCTATGACCTTAATTTGTTGACTGAAGCTTTTCAGTTCATTTGGCAAGGTTGTGATTGGAACATTTACTTGTTGAGGCCCCACAAACTTATGCTGCCCTGCCTTCACCTCAAACTTACCGCTAGTAGTAGGCAATACACCCGCACTACTAATTTCAATCTGACTACCACCAGCAACTAAAACAATTTTTTTGCTTGCTTTGATTTCAACTTTATCTTCCGTGGAAATAATTTGAATACCTTTTCGGGCAATCAGATCTGCCCCATCTCCTTGGGCTTGGATTTCAACTTTGCCTTTGCCCGCATACGCACGTAAGCCTTCTTGTGCCGCAAATAGACTGATCTTGCTTTGCGCATGGGCAATTAAGGATTTTTGACTGCTGAGATTGATGCTATCGCCTGCACTTTGGCTGATCTGCCCATCTGCTGAAAGATGAATATCTTCCTGACTACTCACAGCAATTGAGTTCGGTGCAGATAAAATCATTAAGGCTTGTTTAAAGGCATCAGCTTTTTCTTTACTCCCTTTTTCGATTTGGCCAAGGAAGTTTTTCAGATTATCTAAGACTT
>NZ_VPDC01000057.1:0-2849 GCF_013417875.1 Acinetobacter sp. YH12219 | reverse complement strand
AATAGCAAGAGTGAACCACCTGATCCCTTCCCGAACTCAGAAGTGAAACCTCTTAGCGCTGATGGTAGTGTGGGGTTACCCATGTGAGAGTAAGTCATCGCCAGCTCATTATTCGAAACACCCCCTGCACTAGTCAGGGGGTGTTTTTTTATGCGTGATGAAAAGGGAAGAAAAAAATAATAAGAAAAGCAGAAAGACAAACTGGGAAATGATAGATATTTAAAAATAATACGGCTAAACAGCGCTAAAAATTTACATCAAGGTGAGTCTATATTCTTTATAGTGAAGTTCAGTCTCCAATGTATAAAAACAATAGGATGTGCAAATGCTCCAAGATCTTGATGAAATCTCTATTTTAGAGATATTGCAGCAACGCTTTGAGGAAAATATGGAGCGTCATCCAGAATTACTTTGGGATGATGTTAAAAAACAATTGATAGCACAGCCCTCAAAACTACAAATTTTAATCGAAATGGAAAAACAGGGGGTGAGCCAGATATTGTGAGGCTGAATCGGCTATCTCATGACCTGATATTTTATGATTGCAGCTTAGAGTCACTAAAGCCTAGACGCAGCTTGTGTTATGACCGTGATGCCTTGGAGAATCGGAAGGATCATCCTCCCAAAAATAACGTAATAGACATGGTTCGAGACATCGGTGCTGAGCTACTGACAGAAGAAGACTATCGAGCGATACAGCAAGTTTTTCATTTCGATTTAAAGACTTCGAGTTGGATCGTAACGCCAGCGGATATTCGGCAAAAGGACGGGGCACTGTTTTGTGATCGACGTTATGATCATGTATTTAGCTACCATAATGGCGCGCAGTCATATTATGCGTCTCGTGGATTTCGCTGTAAGCTGGTGATTGCTTAATCTCAGTGCTATCAAGATATTTAAAACAATCAAGAGCGTTAAAGTGAGCTTTTCTAAAGATGTAATTGCGTTTGTTTTTTAGACATTTAAAATTTTTCTAAACTAAAGATAGAAATAAATGATGGTGTGTCGTTCTGAAGTTTAATGAAAGAATAGAAGAATTAGACCTGAAAATAAGAGTATTATTATTTAAAAAAATCAGTTAAATAATCATATATTGATAATGTTTAATAATTAAACTAAAACATGAAAAATAACACAATTAACATGTACTTATAAGTGATTCGATTTATTAAACATACGTCTAATATCCCTAGAAAACACTGTTCCGTATATTCCGTGGCTGTTGAATTTTACTTAAAAATTCAATGAATGTTATGGACAAGTACTCATGGGAGATGAGAACGATGACAACGGAAAAAATAGACATAAATTCTGTAGTCGATAAGGCTAAATTTACCCCGTTCCACTTCAATGTAGTGGCTTGGTGCTTATTGATTATTTTATTTGATGGCTACGATTTAGCGATTAATGGCGTGGTTTTACCATTATTGATGCAAGACTGGGGCTTAAGTGCAATGCAAGCGGGGATGCTTGCCAGTACTGCGCTCGCAGGGATGATGTTTGGTGCCATGTTCTTTGGTTCTTTAGCAGATAAGATTGGCCGTAAAAAAGTCATCATGATCTGTATCGTTTTATTTAGTGGTTTGACCTTTGCTGGTGGTTTTGCGTCGAATCCAACAGAATTTGGTATTTTGCGTTTCTTGGCTGGTTTAGGGATTGGCGGTGTAATGCCTAACCTTGTGGCTTTAACGTCGGAATACGCGCCGCAGAAGATGCGTAGCACACTAGTAACGACGATGTTTAGTGGTTATGCAGTCGGTGGTGTGATGGCGGCACTTTTAGGTTCATGGTTCACCCCTGACTTTGGTTGGCAAATCATGTTCTCTATTGCAGGTATTCCACTTTTCCTTTTACCTGTGATTTGGAAATTCTTACCTGAATCTTTGGCATTTATGGTGAAAGAAAACAAACAGGAAAAAGCCCGCAGTATCGTGAAGCGCTTAGCGCCTGAAGTGAAAGTGACTGAAAATACAGTGTTCACTTTACCGCAAGAAAATGTACCTGAAGCTGCTAACGTGGTGAGTTTGTTCCGCCGTGGTCGTGCCGTAAATACATTATTGTTTTGGGTGGCGTTCTTTACGTGCCTATTGACCATGTATGCGCTGAGCAGCTGGTTACCAAAACTGATGATGGCAGCCGGTTATTCTATGGATAACAGCTTAATGTTCATGATGGTCATGAACGTGGGCGCAGTTGTGGGTATTGTTGGCGGTGGTATTTTGGCTGACCGTTTCCACTTAAAACCTGTGTTGATGGTTTTGGGTATGATGGGCGCGATTGTGATGAGCTTGATGGGCTTCCAATCGAATCAGTTCTTACTATACATCTTGGTGTTCTTGGCAGGTGCTGCGTCTATTGGTTCGCAAATGCTGCTTTACAGCTATGTAGCGCAGTATTACCCACTTGCTGTACGTTCGACAGGTATTGGTTGGTCTTCTGCGATCGGTCGTATGGGCGCGATTGTAGGGCCGATTCTGATTGGTGGTTTGCTCGGTATGAACTTACCTGCGCATTTCAACTTTATGGCGGTGGGTTTACCTGTACTGATTACTGCGATCGCGGTTGCATTGATCATGCATGAAAACGACAGTGATAAAATTGATGTCAAAGAGGCAACTACAGCCAAAGCTTAAGTTGTGATTCTTTAAAAAGAAAAGCCTCCGAAAGGGGGCTTTTTTGGGGTTATTTAAAATGCTAATAAAATAATTATTTTATATTTTCTAATATTAGATTTCTTTCATAAGTCATTTTTCACTCAGCTCCAAGTTATAAATTCCAGCAATTAGATTGAATCTTAATGCTAGTCTTTTGCCTCGATTGCGATATCGCTCAGCAAGAATTTTGAAGGT
>NZ_VPDC01000056.1:0-2958 GCF_013417875.1 Acinetobacter sp. YH12219 | reverse complement strand
CGAATACCTGTCTTAGCTACGCTAGACACCCTTGGCCGCAAGGATTACAAATTAAGAAAAATTCCGCAAGTTTTTGTCTATTGAAAGAATAAATAATCTCCCAACTGCTATCTATTTAACATAATGGCTGTTATACGAAATAAAAAAACCTAGGCACTGCCTAGGTCTTAAATTTAAAAAAATACATAAAGATTAAGGCGCATGACACTTCAATCAAGCTATATTAATAATTACATACCATAGAAACAGCACCTTGATAGTTACCATTATTGCTCAAAGTCATACGGTAAATTGCACCAAGTACTAGGCTATTTGGTCCATTATCAGCTATGTTAAATGTACCGATCTGATTTGATTCACCTTGTTGTCCTACGATACCCAATAAGTTATAGCTGCTATAGTTATTGAATGAATCAACCCATCTCATTGATGAAGCAAAGGTAGTTTCATCACTGCCATTTTTTGCAGTAAATTTAACGTCGATATTGCCGTTAGGATTTAAGGTAATACTTCCATTATGAATGGATGGAGAAATAAATTTTTCAAATTGGCCACTATTGGTCACTTTTGCTTGAGTAGCATTAACATCAGTACAGTTAATTTGTTTGGTTTGGGCAGAAATACGCTTAGTAATGATTGGGGTAAATGCAAAATAAAAATAAGAGGCATTGCTATATTTGGAAATATCTGTTGATTTTATTTCCCCATTTTTTTCATAATTAAAAATTCCTTTGGTTACACGAGCAATCGTAAAGTTTTTATTTCCAGCAATTTCTTTCGCAACAATATCTCCTGTAATTTTGTAATCACCAAATTCGGTGATAATACCATCGGCATTTTGTTTTACAGAATCAAGTCTTGATGCACCAGAAGAATTAGGGTAGTCAAAAATAATATTGTAGGATTGTGATGGATTCAATTTTTCTAATACTGAACCAGTAGAAGTATCTGGTGTGGTGCCGCTGTTCCCTGTAGAGCTCGATGTACCATTCCCTGTAGAGCTCGATGCACCATTCCCTGTAGAGCTCGATGCACCATTCCCTGTAGAGCTCGATGCACCATTCCCTGTAGAGCTCGATGCACCATCACTGCCGCCGCCGCAGGCAGTTAAAGTAAGACCCAAAGAAATAACTAAAAAAGAGGTCTTAAATCGGTTCATGGTAATTCCTAGTTTAAAAGAATCAACTATAGTCTATTGTTAGAATACTGAAAATACGAACATCTTTTTATTTACAATAACTTAAGTGCATAAACCTACTTTTAAAGGCTTATTCAGCAAACAATGATTGATAGCTATTAACTTTATAGGCATATTTAATTCAAATATACCTCTCCTTTAACATAATGGCTGTTATACGAATTGAACTTTTCGTCATCTAGGAATATAGTGTGATTAACAATGTTAATCATAGGGGCTTAACATGGCTTCAAATGCACTAGTAACTACTCGCATCAATGAAAACATTAAGCATGAAGCAACGGAAGTTCTAGCAACAATGGGCTTAACCGTCTCAGATGCAGTCCGTTTGTTATTGACCAAAGTAGCTAAAGAAAAGGCTTTGCCTTTTGAAATTTGGCAACCTAATGCTGAAACCATTGCAGCAATGGAAGAAGATCTAAGCAAAGCAAAGAGCTTCACTTCTGTAAAAGACTTGATGGCTGATCTAAATGCGGACGATTAAGTACACATCAGCATTCAAGAAAGACTATAAACGTGAGAAAAAAGGCCAGCATCGAAATACAGTGGATACTGAACTACAAACTGTTTTAGAGTTATTACAAGCTGATGAACCTTTGCCTGAAAAGTATCGTGACCATGCTTTGGTCAGTAATTGGGTAGGTCATCGTGATTGCCACATCAAACCAGATCTTGTTTTAATCTATAAGAAAACAGAAGAAGGTGAACTGCTAATTTTGAAATTAGTTCGATTAGGCAGTCATAGTGAATTGGTAATTTGAGTGACCAAATATCAATAACAAAATTTTAAAGTAATCTTCAAAAATGGGAGCTTAAGGCACCCATTTTTGACTTCGGATAACGTGTATTATATTAATTTTAGAATCTCTTATACGGACAATAACGATGACGAGAATATTTATACTGATGTTCGTCGTTGGACTTTTGAGCGCTTGTCATAGGCCTTCATCAGCCGATCAATCCAAGATGCAAGAATTACAAGTAATATCTTCTGGTGAACAGACCTTAGCAAAATTTTCTTGGCAATTGATCGAGGCAACAAATGCTAATAGTGAACGTATAGATTCATTATTTTTGGCTTCAAAACCTGACCAGTCTATCACGCTAAAATTTGCAGATAAGATGCTGTATATTGGTAATTTATTTTGTAATATAAATTCGATTGGTATTCATTTTAAAGGCAATCGTTTATATGCTGAACAGCCAATTGTTGCCACAATGATGGGCTGTCCTGATGATATCAACTTACGTGAAAGTACGATGATAGATATTCTGGTGAATGCTCCCACATTGTATCTTCAATCTCGTAAGGGGCAGGTACAACTGCTTATAGAAACACAAAAAAAAGAGAAGTTGATTTTTAAAGGTGTTCAAGTCAACAAGTAGCCTGAATTCTTGCAGTACACTGATGAAAATCATAAATATTTTTTATAAAGTGAGATTTCACAAAAAATGAGATTTTTTTCTTTACTAATCTTACTTATATTTTCCACGTCTATACTGGCTTCTCCTGCTTTTGCCCCTCAAGAATTAGAAGTATATAAGGGGCTCCAAAAAGCTAATATGTCACGTTTAAGAGTAAACCTGACTGTTTCTGGTAATGACCATAAAGGGAAAATTAATGTATCTAATTGGCTTTGTTGCACAAACCTATCTGTAAAGGCTTTTTCAGCGATATAATTTTCAAATGAAGAAGCCTACACACAAAATCTACCGCACAACCAATTGGCCCGCATATAACCGAGCACTCATGAGTCGCG
>NZ_VPDC01000055.1:0-3347 GCF_013417875.1 Acinetobacter sp. YH12219 | reverse complement strand
GTAAATTTTCAGCGTTGCTGGCTCCCCGTCAGCCGGATTGGGTTGCATCGCAGGGGTGTCGAAAGAGTCAACTGCGGTCCAAAGCTGTTGGACTTGGGTGAAAAGGGCGTTTATTCTTCCTATACGTGAACCGCATCCTACGGAATGAGTAACCCTTGCCCTATTGTGAGTAGAACGTCGTATAATTCAAACGAAAGCAGTTAATAGGTATGAAATATCACAGCACAAAAGAGCGACAGGACATGTTTAGATGATGTTATTATAAAATAATAACATCATGGATGAATAAAAAATAATTTTCTATCTTTACAACTATGTTATACTTCTATGATAAGGCTATGATGGCAAAGCCTTGGTTTTCCTAATCAAATAGTCGCCGAGATGGCTTCAATGCGACAGTAGGTCTACTGTCTCACAATTAATTCATGTATCAGATTTTTGTTCCCTGATGGGAAGTGTTATCCATACGAAAAGAATATGGGTAAAGTGTTACACCTGTATATGACATTCAGAATGTCCTGTCGGGGGAACTGGTACCAATTTAATAAAAGAAAACAGTATAGAAATGACAATCGAAGATATGCAAACATTAGCCCTAGAGCATGGGCTGAGAATTTCGGAAGAGATGAGCGTCAATGAGATGGGCATCGACTTTAGAGTTGCCTTTGTAAAGGAAGTAAACGGTGAGAACTGGGTACTCCGTATACCTCGAAGAAGCGATATGCTTGAACAAATCGAAAATGAAAGTAGAATATTGGATTTAGCCAAAAGAAACCTGTCGATCAATGTCCCTGATTGGAAAATTGTATCGGAGCGCCTAATAGCCTACCCTTTACTGGAGGATGCGCCTGCTCTGACATTCGATGCGATAACACATGAGGTTTCTTGGAACATAGATCGCGATAGCATAGCTTATGTGGAGTCTCTGGCAAAATCATTGGCCGAATTACATCGTATTACAGCTGACGATGTGAGAAAGAGCAACTTGAAAATAATGACTCCAAGTGAATTGAGGACCGAAATAGCTGACCGTATCCACTTGGTGAAATCTGAGATAGGTATCAGCGAGCCGTTGGAAAACAGATACCGTAGATGGTTGGACAATGACCCTTTGTGGCCTGAATTCACTTGTTTCATCCATGGCGATCTCTATGCAGGGCATGTCTTAACCTCGAAGGAAGGTAAGACCTCTGGTATCATAGATTGGTCTACTGCGCATATGGGTGATCCTGCACTGGACTTTTCTGGTCACGTATCGGTTTTTGGAGAGGATAGCCTGAAGAGTTTGATAACGGAGTATGCTAAACAAGGCGGAACGATATGGGATAGGCTCTACGAACAATCTATAGAGAGGGCTGCTGCAGCTCCATTAGCATATGGCGCTTTTGCGGTAGAGTGCAACGACGATAATCATATCAATGCCGCCAGAGCAGCCTTAGGTATTGTTCAATAAAATGATGTGAGGATACTTTTTTAAATGCTAAAATAGGAGTTCGATTGGTGCCACTTAAGAGTATCATTGATTTCTATTTTAGCCAGTATCCTCCACTTTTAGGAGCTCCTCGAAACTCGATTTTATGATCATCTCTTAAGATTTTGAGCCACCGCTCTACTATCTTGACAGGAACTAATAGCTCGTTTACTAAAAATGGTGCACGCTTTCCTGGATTAGTTCTTATCTGATTAAATAGTAGATTTACTCCCTCACTTACTCCCTCATTAGATTCGAAAAGTAGCTTTGATGAGACAATAACTCGAAAACCGTGCTGGAAATTTTCAAAGACAGGGGGACGCAGACCATAGGATGCGAAGCCTTCTTGGATTCGTTTGATGCCTGACCCATATTTTTCAATAAAATGCGCTTCTTTGAACGTGGCAGATATCCTTTTATTGCGCGCCCATGGCGAGTAATCTTCACGAAGAAGCTGATCAATCGTTAAGTTATCAGCTAAACCACCTGGATTGAAAAACTCTATGGAATTGTAATACACCCTGATTATGGAATCGGCAAATTAATTTGGACTTGGGTGAAAAGGGCGTTTATTCTTCCTATTACGTTGTCGGCAGCGGGCCAAAAAGGAATACGTCCATGCCCATCGAGGTGAAACCGGCTGTGAGCGCGGGTTCAAGCATATAGCCCGACAGGCGCGTATCCTTGCCGATCACGACACGATGGCGGTGGTCACCGCGACGAAAGACACGGCCAGCCGCCATGCCGACGCGCAAGGCGGTTTCCGCCGTCATCGCGCCTTCGTTGGCTTTGCCACGAATACCGTCTGTGCCGAAATATTTGCGCACCATAAGGTCGATTATCCTGTCGTCGGGTCGCCCTCAAAGGGGACATGCCTGCTGAACCGCGAATATAGAGAAATATCCCGAATGTGCAGTTAACGAATTCTTGCGGTTTCTTTCAGCGCCGCCAATACCGCCAGCCCGTCGCGCAAGGGGCGCGGCTCGTGTGTGCGGATGAAGTCAGCTCCACCTGCGGCGGCGGCAAGCTCTGCAGCGAGTGTCGCGGCCCCGACATCCCCCGGACCACGGCCTGTGAGCGCGCGCAGAAAGGATTTGCGCGAAACAGACAGAAGCACCGGCAAATCGAAGCGCAGCCGCAATTCATCGAACCGCGCCAGCACCGAGAGCGAGGTTTCGGGAGCAGCCCCCAGAAAAAACCCCATGCCGGGATCAAGGACAAGGCGGTTGCGTTTGATACCGGCACCCGTCAGCGCCGCGATGCGCGCGTCAAAGAACGCCGCAATGTGATCCATGATGTCGCCAGCGGGTGCCTCGCGCCGATCTGCCTGCCCGTCTTGCACCGAATGCATAACGACGAGTTTGGCAGATGATTTCGCCAATTGCGGATAGAACGCAGCGTCTGGAAAACCGCGAATATCATTGAGATAGGCCACACCACGCGACAAGGCATAGGCTTGCGTCGCGGGTTGATAACTGTCGAGCGAGACGGGAATGCCATCTGCCTTGAGCGCGTCCAGCACCGGCGCGATACGCGCGATTTCTGTGTCGGACGAAACAGGCGCGGCGTCGGGATTGCTGGATGCCGGACCGAGGTCGATCACATCTGCCCCCTCGGCCATCAGCTTACGCGCCTGCGCAATGGCTGCGTCTGGCGCCAGATACCGGCCTCCATCGGAGAAACTGTCCGAGGTTATGTTGACGATGCCGAAAATGATGAGCGATTTATTCATGGGGGCTTCTATAATAATCTCTGTACACGACAAAAATAGATAACTCATTGAAATAATGTCACAATAATTGTTTTCTAACGACGAATACTATGACACATCTCAATGAGTTATATCTTATCTTAAACAAATCTCTAAAATGGAACA
>NZ_VPDC01000054.1:0-3451 GCF_013417875.1 Acinetobacter sp. YH12219 | reverse complement strand
GAGGAATTGCCACAAGATACGATAAGCTAAAACGTAACTATCAAAGCGCTGTTGCTTTAGCTTGTATATTTATATGGTTGCCTCTTTAGCTCAATTTATCGGCTGTAAATGTCAACACACCCTAATATTTCAGCTCAATCTTAGATTTTTTTCGACTTAATGCTATGACCGAGATTTATCGACATCTAAACCAAAATATATTAAGGCCAATGATTTCGACAAGACTGAAGTATCTATTACGCTCACAATATTTAGTTTTGCTGCGCTAAAAAAGCTTGAATCGCCTGCTGTGCAATTTCTGCATCCTGAAATGACTTTACCCCAGACACGCCCATTGCACCCACCAATTGCCCTTCGTACATAATCGGCTCACCGCCTTCCAGCATGCCTGAAAAGGTATCCATGGTCAGAAAACCCATCTGACCACTTTTGATGATGTCTTCAAATAACTTTGAAGGACGACGGCTAATGGCTGAACATTTGGCTTTTTCTAAGCATAGATTTGCTGTCATTGGCGATGCACCATCCATTCGTTTCATCGCCAATAAATTGCCTGTATCATCCATTACCGCAATGCTGACATTAAAACCATTTTCTACTGCATAAGCATGTGCTGTGTTTAATAAAAATTCTGCATCCGCCAAAGTTAAATAATGCTTGGTTTTCATTTAAAAATCCTTTTTCAATGCACGTTCAATCATGCGGCTACAATAAAGCCCACAGCAGGCTGCGGGCTTTATTCTAAAGCAGAATTTGCCGTTTTAAATGAAAATTACTTCATTTCGGCAAAAACTTCTTTCGCCTTTTCAATGGTAAATGCAATATCTTCATCGCTATGCGCGCTTGAGAAGAAGCCTGCTTCAAAAGCTGAAGGCGCTAAGTTTACACCGCGCTGTAACATACCATGGAAGAATGTACGGAATGCATCTACATCACATTTCAGAATTGAATCAAAACCGGTGATTTCAGTTTGATCAGTGAAATAAATACCGAACATGCCGCCCACTTGCTGCGTAAAGAACGGAATGCCCGCTTCGTCTGCAGCTGCCTGTAAACCAGCAAGCAAACCTGCCAATTTTTCAGTCAAAGTTTCATAGAAGCCCGGCTGACGCAAATGTTTAAACATCTCAATACCGGCACGCATAGCCAATGGGTTACCAGACAATGTACCTGCTTGATAGACCTTGCCCAGTGGTGCAATGCATTCCATCACTTCGCGTTTACCCCCAAATGCGCCAACTGGCAGGCCAGCACCAATAATTTTACCCAACGTGGTTAAATCAGGTGTTACGCCATAATGTGCTTGCGCACCGCCAAGACCGACACGGAAACCTGTCATTACTTCATCAATGATAAAGACCGAACCATGTTCATCACATACATCACGGATCGCTTGTAAGAAACCCTCAATCGGTTTCACCAAGTTCATGTTGCCTGCAACTGGCTCGACAATTACACCTGCAATTTCCGAACCGAATTTTGCAAAGCATTCTTTCAGCATGGCGATGTCATTGTATGGCAGTGTTAAAGTGTGTTTGGCAAAATCAGCCGGAACACCTGCAGAAGTTGCTTCACCCTCCCCCTTTGTCAACAAGCCTGAGCCTGCTTTCACTAAAAGCGAATCTGAGTGACCGTGGTAGCAGCCTTCAAATTTTACAATCTTGTCACGGCCAGTGTAGCCACGAGCAAGACGGATGGCGGTCATGGTTGCTTCTGTCCCTGAGTTGGTCATACGCACCAGCTCAATAGACGGCATAATTTCGCAAATAATATCCGCCAATGTCGTTTCATGCACAGTTGGCGCACCAAAACTTAAACCATCAACAGCCGCTTCTTGAACCGCTTTAATAATGTCGGGCTGCGCATGACCTAAAATCATTGGGCCCCAAGAGCCGACATAGTCGACATAGCGTTTTCCGTCTACGTCATAGAGATATGCGCCTTGCGCTTTTTCGATAAATACCGGTGTACCGCCTACACCATTAAATGCGCGTACAGGAGAGTTTACGCCGCCAGGAATATGCTTGCTGGCTTGTTTAAATAATTGTTCTTGCTTAGCAGATAAGCTCATAAAAATTCTCTACTTATTCAATCTAAAAAATAAAATTAAGCTTGTTCAGCAAAAAGCTCAGACCATTCATAAACACGACTGCTTACAGCAGACATTGAACGACCTAATACATCACTAATCACAGCACAAAGATCAGCACCCGCTTCAATCACTTCAGCAGAATTTTCTACAGTTAAACCACCAATTGCACAAATAGGTACATTTAGTTTCGCTTTGGCTTGTTTTAGCGTTTCTAAGCCAATATTGCCTGCTTCAGGCTTAGTTTCAGTCGCAAAAATGGCGCCAAAAGCCACA
This sequence comes from Acinetobacter sp. YH12219, assembly GCF_013417875.1. Lineage (NCBI taxonomy): Bacteria > Pseudomonadati > Pseudomonadota > Gammaproteobacteria > Moraxellales > Moraxellaceae > Acinetobacter > Acinetobacter sp. YH12219. The sequence continues at coordinate 1,086 of NZ_VPDC01000054.1, read as the reverse complement.
TAGTTTGCACCGTCTGCAATCGCCTGCTCAGCCAGTTCTAAAGAATTATTACAGCTTCGACCGATCAAAACATTTTTAGGTAAACGTGCTACAGCTTCAGCAATTGAACCATCATCTTGCCCTAAATGTACACCCACACCATATTGAACTGCAGTTTCTAAATCGTCATTAATAACAAAAGGCACTTTGTACTGATTACACATATTTTTCATGTATTCAATTTCATAAGCCTGATCTTCTTTTGCCACTTTTTTACGGCGATATTGCAAAACAGCGACTTCATAAGTCGCCATCGCGCCTTCAAGTTTGGCTAAAAGCAATTCTATAGGATCATCATTGGTAATGAGGTATAAACCACGCATAGTTCAATCACAACTTAAAACTTTTGAATATTATAGCGATTAGGTCTATGAAATGTTGCTTGGGGCATAAAATTTTAATATTTTCCCGCTGTGAAAGTTATATTCCTTTTCACAAGACTGCTTATATAAATGTTTAATTGAATTGTCTGTAAAAAATGGCAAAAAATACCTATTTTCAGGTATAGAACAAAACTGATACAAATTATTTAATACTGCAACAGAAGAACACAAAACGCAGCGCATAAAAACACAACACTTTATAAAAATAAAAATAAAAATAAAAATAAAAATGTGTAACCTATTAGACTTTTTGGTGCTTGGTAAGAAACGTTTTGGGGAGCGTTCAGAGCATCAAAAAGTCTAGCCTATTTTATTAAAATTTTTATTATTATATTTTTCAAACAATAGAACTTTTCTAAGGCCATAAAAAAAGCCTAGAGAAGGTCACTCTAGGCTTGGAAAACTGGGGTTTATCGTCTATTTATCTTTCAGATAAACAGTGAATAAACAATATGAACATTATTAGACTAATCACTCTAAACTTACAAGTCATTTACTCAAAAAACTACACCAAAATCAATAAAAATTAAACGTTTGATTAGGGTGTGTTGACATTTACAGCCGATAAATTGAGCTAAAGAGGCAACCATATAAATATACAAGCTAAAGCAACAGCGCTTTGATAGTTACGTTTTAGCTTATCGTATCTTGTGGCAATTCCTCT
>NZ_VPDC01000053.1:0-3526 GCF_013417875.1 Acinetobacter sp. YH12219 | reverse complement strand
GTAAATTTTCAGCGTTGCTGGCTCCCCGTCAGCCGGATTGGGTTGCATCGCAGGGGTGTCGAAAGAGTCAACTGCGGTCCAAAGCTGTTGGACTTGGGTGAAAAGGGCGTTTATTCTTCCTATACGTTGTTCAGAATAACATTGTTCCGCCAACAATCAATTCGGTAGATATTGAACCTGAATATAGGGATATATTTAACTTGACGTTACACCAATCACAACAACGGCAAGTGAATTACGCAATGAGTAATACTTTTGGTTTTGGCGGACACATTGCCACAAGTATTTTTAAAAAATATGCTGAATAGAGAGTAGGTGCTAACTTCGGTTTGCTCGTGTTGGCGCTAAATCGAAAGTTCAAGTATCCCAACATGTTCCTTCGTATAGAAGTTAAAAGTTGGCAATTATCGTAGAACAACCTACAGACAACACCAATATGTAACCGATAAATAATTACAAAATATGACCGACAGAGTAAACATCATCAATAACTACATCGATGGATACAACCAATTTGATATCAAAAAAATGGTTGCAGACCTTGACGATAATATTGTTTTTGAAAACATTCAAAATAATGATATAAGTTTATCGCTGAAAGGGTTAACAGCGTTTAAACAACAGGCAGAAACAGCAAAAACATACTTTGCAAAGAGAACACAGACAGTTAAATCGTTTAGGCATTTTGACAACAGCACTGAAATAGAAATTGATTATACAGCAATTTTAGCAATTGACTTTCCGAACGGCTTAAAAAAAGGGCAAAAGCTAAAGTTATCAGGAAAATCCGTGTTTGAATTTAAAAAAAACAAAGTGATTAAATTGACAGACATTAGTTGACATTAAAACCAGCGAACAAGAATATGACTTTACTAAAACATAAAAAAATTACAATAATTGGTGCCGGGCCTGTTGGATTAACAATGGCGAGATTGTTACAGCAAAACGGCGTGGACATTACAGTTTACGAGAGAGACAAAGACCAAGATGCAAGGATTTTTGGTGGGACACTTGATCTGCACAGGGATTCGGGACAGGAAGCAATGAAAAGAGCGGGATTGTTACAAACTTATTATGACTTAGCTTTACCAATGGGTGTAAATATTGTTGATGAAAAGGGCAATATTTTAACCACAAAAAATGTAAGACCCGAAAATCGTTTTGACAATCCTGAAATAAACAGAAATGACTTAAGGACTATCCTATTAAATAGTTTACAAAATGATACCGTCATTTGGGATAGAAAACTTGTTACCCTTGAACCTGATAAGGAGAAGTGGATACTAACTTTTGAGGATAAATCGAGTGAAACAGCAGATCTGGTTATTATTGCCAATGGTGGAATGTCTAAAGTAAGAAAATTTGTTACCGACACGGAAGTTGAAGAAACAGGTACTTTCAATATACAAGCCGATATTCATCAACCGGAGGTGAACTGTCCTGGATTTTTTCAGCTTTGCAATGGAAACCGGCTAATGGCTGCTCATCAAGGTAATTTATTATTTGCGAATCCTAATAATAATGGTGCATTGCATTTTGGAATAAGTTTTAAAACACCTGATGAATGGAAAAGCAAAACGCGGGTAGATTTTCAAGACAGAAATAGTGTCGTTGATTTTCTCCTGAAAAAATTTTCCGATTGGGACGAACGCTACAAAGAACTGATTCGTTTGACATCATCTTTTGTAGGGTTAGCGACACGAATATTTCCCTTAGATAAGTCTTGGAAAAGTAAGCGTCCATTACCCATAACGATGATTGGAGATGCTGCTCATTTGATGCCTCCTTTTGCAGGACAAGGCGTAAACAGTGGGTTGATGGATGCCTTGATATTGTCGGATAATCTGACCAATGGGAAATTTAACAGCATTGAAGAGGCTATTGAAAATTATGAACAGCAAATGTTTGCTTATGGAAGAGAAGCACAGGCAGAATCAATAATAAACGAAACGGAAATGTTCAGCCTCGACTTTTCTTTCCAAAAACTAATGAATCTATAAAACAGAAAGGCGAGGAAATGAAAGAGAAAATAGTTAAAAAAAACGGAATAAGACTTTTTACCGAAAGTTTTGGATGTGAAAAAGATCCGGCAATACTCTTGATTGCGGGAGCAACGGTATCCATGTTGTATTGGGATGCTGAATTTTGCCAGAAACTATCTGAAAAGGGATTTTTTGTTATTCGCTACGACAATAGGGACGTAGGAAAATCTACTAATTACGAACCGGGTTCAACCCCCTATGATATTGTTGACTTAACCCATGATGCTATTTCAATTTTGGACGGCTATAAAATAGTCAAAGCCAATTTTGTGGGAATTTCACTGGGCGGACTGATTTCTCAAATAGCATCAATAAAATATGCCGACAGGGTAAGTTCAATAACACTAATCTCATCAGGTCCTTGGGGCGACTCAGACCCCACAATTCCTGAAATGGATACGCGTATTTTAGATTTTCACGGAAAAGCTGAAACCGTAGATTGGACAAATGAAGACAGTGTGGCAAATTATTTAATTCAAGGTGCTGAATTGATGAGCGGCAGGAAACAATTTGACAAACAAAGAAGTGAAAAACTGATTAGAGCCGAATTTAAAAGAGCTAATAACTATATAAGTATGTTCAATCATGCGGCACTGCAAGGTGGTGAAGAATACTGGAACAGATTGAGCGAAATCAATCAACCAACCTTAATTGTACACGGAACGGACGATAAAATATGGCATTTTAAGAATTCAGCAGTTTTACTTGAAAAGATAAACGGCTCAAAACTAATAACGCTTGATGGAACCGGACACGAACTACATTTCGAAGATTGGAATAAAATTATTGATGGAATAACGCAACATACAACAAATAACAAAAGAATGAACAAATAGGGTATTATGTATTTCCAAATCAACGGTTTAGAGATTGAAGCTAATATCAATGTGTTATGACGCTCAAGCTGGTGGAGCCGCTGCGCGAGCTGTTTAAAGATGAGGTGCGCAAGATCGGTATGGAGTTAGGTCTGCCCTACGACATGGTTTACCGTCATCCCTTCCCTGGCCCTGGCTTGGGTGTGCGTATTCTTGGCGAAGTAAAAAAAGAATATGCCGACAGGTTGCGCTTGGCTGATGCCATCTTTATCGAAGAGCTGTATGCCGCTGACCTGTATCACAAAACCAGCCAAGCCTTCGCTGTATTCTTGCCAGTGAAGTCGGTTGGCGTAGTGGGCGATGCCCGCCGCTATGAGTATGTGGTGGCATTGCGCGCAGTAGAAACTATCGATTTTATGACAGCGCGCTGGGCACACTTGCCGTATGAGTTTTTAGAAACGGTTTCTAGCCGCATCATTAATGAGATTCCCGGTATTTCGCGGGTAACCTACGATGTTTCCTCAAAGCCGCCGGCAACTATTGAGTGGGAGTGACGGGCACTGGCTGGCAATGTCTAGCAACGGCAGGCATTTCGGCTGAGGGTAAAAGAACTTTCCGCTAAGCGATAGACTGTATGTAAACACAGTATTGCAAGGACGCGGAACATGC
>NZ_VPDC01000052.1:0-3646 GCF_013417875.1 Acinetobacter sp. YH12219 | reverse complement strand
GGCCAGGCCTCAGCATTTTATTATGGTGATCCCCTGGGCGAAATGCGCCTGGTAAGCAGAGTTTTTGAAATGTAAGGCCTTTGAATAAGACAAAAGGCTGCCTCATCGCTAACTTTGCAACAGTGCCACATCAAGGCCCGATCCTTGGAGCCCTTGCCCTCCCGCACGATGATCGTGCCGTGATCGAAATCCAGATCCTTGACCCGCAGTTGCAAACCCTCACTGATCCGCATGCCCGTTCCATACAGAAGCTGGGCGAACAAACGATGCTCGCCTTCCAGAAAACCGAGGATGCGAACCACTTCATCCGGGGTCAGCACCACCGGCAAGCGCCGCGACGGCCGAGGTCTTCCGATCTCCTGAAGCCAGGGCAGATCCGTGCACAGCACCTTGCCGTAGAAGAACAGCAAGGCCGCCAATGCCTGACGATGCGTGGAGACCGAAACCTTGCGCTCGTTCGCCAGCCAGGACAGAAATGCCTCGACTTCGCTGCTGCCCAAGGTTGCCGGGTGACGCACACCGTGGAAACGGATGAAGGCACGAACCCAGTGGACATAAGCCTGTTCGGTTGGTAAGCTGTAATGCAAGTAGCGTATGCGCTCACGCAACTGGTCCAGAACCTTGACCGAACGCAGCGGTGGTAACGGCGCAGTGGCGGTTTTCATGGCTTGTTATGACTGTTTTTTTGTACAGTCTATGCCTCGGGCATCCAAGCAGCAAGCGCGTTACGCCGTGGGTCGATGTTTGATGTTATGGAGCAGCAACGATGTTACGCAGCAGGGCAGTCGCCCTAAAACAAAGTTAACTCGAGGGAGAAATCGTGAAGTTATCACTAATGGCTGCCAAGTCGAAGAACGGTATTATCGGTAATGGACCAGATATTCCATGGAGCGCCAAAGGCGAGCAACTTCTATTTAAGGCAATTACATATAATCAATGGCTTTTAGTTGGACGCAAAACTTTTGAGTCAATGGGCGCTCTCCCAAATCGAAAGTATGCAGTTGTAACTCGCTCTAATTTTTCTACGAATGATGAGGGTGTAATGGTTTTCTCCTCAATTCAGGATGCCTTAATAAATTTAGAGGAAATCACGGATCATGTTATCGTTTCTGGTGGTGGTGAAATATACAAAAGCTTGATTTCCAAAGTAGATACTTTGCATATTTCAACAGTCGACATCGAGCGAGATGGAGACATAGTTTTTCCTGAAATCCCAGATACATTCAAGTTGGTATTTGAGCAAGATTTCGAGTCTAACATTAACTATTGTTATCAAATCTGGCAAAAGAGTTAACAAGCGCCTGCAATCTGACCTCCGGTTACTGTCACCTTTTTTTGCGGTGGAGCTGCAAAAAAGGCGCCATTAACCTCCGGCAGTTGAGGCGGGCGTTAGCCATATTATGGAGCCTCATGCTTTTATATAAAATGTGTGACAATCAAAATTATGGGGTTACTTACATGAAGTTTTTATTGGCATTTTCGCTTTTAATACCATCCGTGGTTTTTGCAAGTAGTTCAAAGTTTCAGCAAGTTGAACAAGACGTTAAGGCAATTGAAGTTTCTCTTTCTGCTCGTATAGGTGTTTCCGTTCTTGATACTCAAAATGGAGAATATTGGGATTACAATGGCAATCAGCGCTTCCCGTTAACAAGTACTTTTAAAACAATAGCTTGCGCTAAATTACTATATGATGCTGAGCAAGGAAAAGTTAATCCCAATAGTACAGTCGAGATTAAGAAAGCAGATCTTGTGACCTATTCCCCTGTAATAGAAAAGCAAGTAGGGCAGGCAATCACACTCGATGATGCGTGCTTCGCAACTATGACTACAAGTGATAATACTGCGGCAAATATCATCCTAAGTGCTGTAGGTGGCCCCAAAGGCGTTACTGATTTTTTAAGACAAATTGGGGACAAAGAGACTCGTCTAGACCGTATTGAGCCTGATTTAAATGAAGGTAAGCTCGGTGATTTGAGGGATACGACAACTCCTAAGGCAATAGCCAGTACTTTGAATAAATTTTTATTTGGTTCCGCGCTATCTGAAATGAACCAGAAAAAATTAGAGTCTTGGATGGTGAACAATCAAGTCACTGGTAATTTACTACGTTCAGTATTGCCGGCGGGATGGAACATTGCGGATCGCTCAGGTGCTGGCGGATTTGGTGCTCGGAGTATTACAGCAGTTGTGTGGAGTGAGCATCAAGCCCCAATTATTGTGAGCATCTATCTAGCTCAAACACAGGCTTCAATGGCAGAGCGAAATGATGCGATTGTTAAAATTGGTCATTCAATTTTTGACGTTTATACATCACAGTCGCGCTGATAAGGCTAACAAGGCCATCAAGTTGACGGCTTTTCCGTCGCTTGTTTTGTGGTTTAACGCTACGCTACCACAAAACAATCAACTCCAAAGCCGCAACTTATGGCGGCGTTAGACATCATGAGGGTAGCGGTGACCATCGAAATTTCGAACCAACTATCAGAGGTGCTAAGCGTCATTGAGCGCCATCTGGAATCAACGTTGCTGGCCGTGCATTTGTACGGCTCCGCAGTGGATGGCGGCCTGAAGCCATACAGCGATATTGATTTGTTGGTTACTGTGGCCGTAAAGCTTGATGAAACGACGCGGCGAGCATTGCTCAATGACCTTATGGAGGCTTCGGCTTTCCCTGGCGAGAGCGAGACGCTCCGCGCTATAGAAGTCACCCTTGTCGTGCATGACGACATCATCCCGTGGCGTTATCCGGCTAAGCGCGAGCTGCAATTTGGAGAATGGCAGCGCAATGACATTCTTGCGGGTATCTTCGAGCCAGCCATGATCGACATTGATCTAGCTATCCTGCTTACAAAAGCAAGAGAACATAGCGTTGCCTTGGTAGGTCCGGCAGCGGAGGAATTCTTTGACCCGGTTCCTGAACAGGATCTATTCGAGGCGCTGAGGGAAACCTTGAAGCTATGGAACTCGCAGCCCGACTGGGCCGGCGATGAGCGAAATGTAGTGCTTACGTTGTCCCGCATTTGGTACAGCGCAATAACCGGCAAAATCGCGCCGAAGGATGTCGCTGCCGACTGGGCAATAAAACGCCTACCTGCCCAGTATCAGCCCGTCTTACTTGAAGCTAAGCAAGCTTATCTGGGACAAAAAGAAGATCACTTGGCCTCACGCGCAGATCACTTGGAAGAATTTATTCGCTTTGTGAAAGGCGAGATCATCAAGTCAGTTGGTAAATGATGTCTAACAATTCGTTCAAGCCGACCGCGCTACGCGCGGCGGCTTAAAGAGATGGATCCGTAAATTTGAACAACTCCTATAAGTGATATTCTGCTCCTCAAATGATGTTATAAACATCAATATATGGAGTATTTTATGGCACGTAGACCAAGAAGAAATCATTCAAATGATTTTAAAGCTAAGGTAGCACTTGCTGCGATTAAAGCAGAAAAAACACTTGCTGAATTGAGTGCTGAGTTTGATGTTCATCAAAACCAAATTATTGACTGGAAAAATCAATTGATCTCAGCTTCCTCGCAAGCTTTCGATCAATCAAAAGCTCCAACAGAACCACCCATCGATCTAAAAAAACTACATGCAAAAATCGGTGAGCAGGCATTAGAAATTGATTTTTTAGAAGGTGTGTTGAAGA
>NZ_VPDC01000051.1:0-3748 GCF_013417875.1 Acinetobacter sp. YH12219 | reverse complement strand
GACTCGCAGCGAACCCGTAGAAAGCCATGCTCCAGCCGCCCGCATTGGAGAAATTCTTCAAATTCCCGTTGCACATAGCCCGGCAATTCCTTTCCCTGCTCTGCCATAAGCGCAGCGAATGCCGGGTAATACTCGTCAACGATCTGATAGAGAAGGGTTTGCTCGGGTCGGTGGCTCTGGTAACGACCAGTATCCCGATCCCGGCTGGCCGTCCTGGCCGCCACATGAGGCATGTTCCGCGTCCTTGCAATACTGTGTTTACATACAGTCTATCGCTTAGCGGAAAGTTCTTTTACCCTCAGCCGAAATGCCTGCCGTTGCTAGACATTGCCAGCCAGTGCCCGTCACTCCCACTCGATTGTAAACAAGCACACAAAACCCTTTAGTGACAACAATTTGCAAGAACTATCAGGCTCAGTGCCATGAAAAATACCATGACCAGATCATGAGGTTGAACACGGCTTGCGCCGGCAGCGTTCACGCTCCTGGTCGGCGATCTCGCCCGGCTGCAATGCTAGCTCAGCATCGGTCATGCGCTCCAGCACGTCGCGTAGGCGGATGGTGCAAGGAATGGGCGGCAGCTCGAACTCATAGCCGCCGGCGATCATTTCGGCCGCAATCTCCTCGGTGATGAAAAACGGCTCGTCGTCTTGGTTCGGCTTCTTCATGCCCTTTCCTCCTGGCGCTCATCCTGGCCGACAGCGGCCAGGGCATCGGCTTCCGTCAATGCGTCCTCCACGAACGCGCCGTGCTGCTTCGCTTCGGCCTGGCTGACCTCGGCCCATATCCGTTTCACCTGGGCCGCACTGTACCCGGCCAGCTCGGCGGTCTTGTTGATGCTGTAGCCGGACTTGCGCAGCGCGACAACTTGGGCGCGGCGCTTCGGATCAGCACGGCGGCCCTTGTACCGCCCGGCCTGGCGGGCCAACTCAATGCCTTGGCGCTGGCGTTCGCGCCTGTCCTCGTAGTCGTCGCGGGCCATCTGCAAGGCCAGGCGAAAAAGCATGATCTGCACGGCTTCCAGCACGATCTTGGCGACGCCCTGGGCCTCGGCCGCCAGGTCGGATAGATCGACCACGCCAGGGACGGCCAGGCGTGCGCCTTTGGCCTGTATCGAGGCCACCAGGCGCTCGGCCTCGGGCAAAGGTAGGCGGCTGATGCGGTCGATCTTCTCGGCAATGACCACCTCGCCGGGCTGTAGGTCGCCGATCATGCGCAGCAGCTCAGGCCGGTCGGCGCGTGCGCCGGATGCCTTCTCACGGTAGATGCCGGCGACGTAGTAGCCGGCGGCCTTCGCGGCCGTAGTGATCGCCTCTTGGCGTTCCAAGTCCTGCGCGTCGGTGCTGACGCGCAGATAGACCCGCGCCACCATCGGCGCGGCTACTGGCTTCGTCCTGCGCATACTTGCGGGCTCCTTTGGGCATACTCAAATGCACCCATCTTAAACTGGCAGCTAATGTACAAAAGTTGATAGAAGCACACAAGTTCAATTTTGCACTTCTGCCCCACTATTGCAAAACTGCTTGTTAGTAGCCGTTTTTTCTTACTGTTTATAGATTCAATAATTTTTGAAACGAAAAATTGGGACTAAACATTTCGGTTTCGTTTTCTGTCGATTCGTCCTGCGTATCTTTTGCATAAACAAACATTTGTTGTTCGTAGTTTTCGATGGCATTTTCAATACTTGTAAATTCTCCGTTTGTAAGGTTTTCAGACAATATCAAAGCATCCAATAATCCCGTATTTACACCCTGTCCTGCAAAAGGCGACATCAAATGAGCAGCATCGCCAATCATTGTTATGGGTAATGGACGGTTACTTTTCCAATCATTGTTCAAAGGAAATTTCCTTGTGGGCAAGCATTGAAATGTTGATACCGAACGTATTAATTGTTTGTAAACTTCACTCCATTTGGAAAATCTTTTCAATAAAAAATCGGCAACGCTGTTTCTGTCCTGAAAATCTAAGGGAATTTTATTTTTCCATTCATCGGGCGTTTTAAAACTAATTCCTAAATACAATGCACCATTATTATTGGGATTGGCAAACAATAAAATGCCCTGATGTCCCGCCATTAATCGGTTGCCGTTGCATAGCTGAAAAAATCCGGGACAGTTTATTTCCGGTTGAAGAATATCAGCTTGGATGTTGAAAGTACCGGTTTCTTCAACTTGCGTGTCGGTAACAAAGCTCCTTATTTTCGACATTCCACCATTGGCAAGAATAACCAAATCTGCTGTTTCACTCGGTTTATTCTCAAAAGTTAGTGTCCACTTCTTCTTACCAGGTTCAAGCATAACAAGTTTTCTATCCCAAATAACCGTGTCGTTTTCTAAACTATTCAACAAGATAGCCCTTAAGTCATTTCTGTTTATTTCAGGATTGTCAAATCGATTTTCGGGCTTTACATTTTTTGTGGATAAAATATTGCCTTTTTCATCAGCAATATTTACACCCATTGGTAAGGCTAAGTCATAATAAGTTTGTAACAATCCCGCTTTTTTCATTGCTTCCTGACCTGAACCTTTGTGTAGGTCAAGGGTTCCACCAAAAATTCTTGCCTCTCGGTCGTTGTCTCTTTCGTAAACTGAAACGTCTATGCCGTTTTGCTGTAATAATTTTGCCATAGTCAGTCCAACGGGTCCACCACCAATTATTGCAACGTTCTTATCACTAAGTAAATTCATTTGTTTGTCCGTATCTATTCGCATTGTCATTCAAAAATGGCACATAACAAGTGGCTATACGCCAAATGGCGTATATATCCACTATATCTTATTTTGCTAAACCTTTCATTATCAGTGACAAATCCGTTTTCAACCGTTTACCGTTCGTTTCTACTCTCTCAAAAGGATTTATATTCATAGTGCTTTTTGTTAAGTTTTGCTCAAATATACAAATCCTTTCTATATATCTAACAAATCCATCGGACTTTTTAATTGTTCCATTCCCTTGGTGGTAATATGTGTATAAACCTCAGTTGTTTTACTGCTTGAATGACCTAACAACGATTGAATATAACGTAAACTCGTACCATTCTCAAGCAAATGCGTTGCAAAGCTATGTCGTAAGGTATGTACAGTAACTTCCTTTTGAATCTTTGCTTTTAAAACAGCTGCTTTAAAAATGTTTTGAATACTTCGGCTTGAGTATGCGCCACCTTTTTGACCTTCAAATAAATAATCTTTTGGTTTATATTCCATAAAGTATGTTCTTAAAATAATTAATGTTTTCTCAGATAAAATGGTATAACGATCTCTTTTTCCTTTTGACTGTTCTATACGAATTTGCATGCGCTTGGAGTCAATGTCTTTTATTTTCAGGTTTATACATTCAGAAATGCGCAAACCTGCCGAATAAATAGTCATCAGAATAGCCTTGTGTTTCACGTTTTCAATAGCGCGTAGTACCCGAATGGTTTCTTCTTCACTCATCACAACAGGAAGTGTTTTTTCTTTTTTTGGTCTTTCGATGAAATATGTTTTCCGTTGTCCACCCAAAACACGTTCGTAATAAAACTTAATCGCATTGATTGCCTGGTTTTGATAAGATATTGAAACTTTTCGCTCCATAACCAAATGTCGGAGAAATGATTGTATATGTCCTTCATTCAATCGATCGACGTATAGGAAGAATAAACGCCCTTTTCACCCAAGTCCAACAGCTTTGGACCGCAGTTGACTCTTTCGACACCCCTGCGATGCAACCCAATCCGGCTGACGGGGAGCCAGCAACGCTGAAAATTTAC